>JAJDGO010000009.1 GCA_030265685.1 Bacteroidales bacterium OttesenSCG-928-M11 | reverse complement strand
AAATCGGAAGTTGTGATCTAAAGCATAGTCGTAGATTGTTTTCCATTTCCCTTTTACAAAAGCCGATATAAGCAAGAGCAATGTACTTTTCGGCTGATGAAAGTTAGTTATGATAGCATTTACTATTTTAAATTCATAACTGGGGGCAATTAATATTTGAGTATGGGTAGTTAGGCTTTCCAGATTTCTTTTTTCCATGTAGTCTAAAAGATTTTGTAAAGCTTTTGTTGCCGAAATTGTAGAAGTTGTTTGAGTATATGGGTCCCATTGATTGACTTTCATTTCTTCCGGTAAGGAATCGGGATTGCTTTCGAGCGATAGCCCGAGATAGTATAACGACTCTAAAGACCGAACAGAGGTTGTTCCGACTGCAATCAGTTTCCCTTCTTTTTTTATCAGCAAACGAAGTAGTTCTTTTGATACTGTAAAACACTCGGTGTGCATGTCGTGTTCGGCAAGAGTTTCTGATTTTACCGGCTTGAAAGTACCTGCTCCTACATGAAGAGTTAATTCTTGTAGCTTAACTTGTTTTTTCTCGAGAGAATCAAATACTCCTTTCGTGAAATGTAGTCCGGCGGTTGGTGCAGCTACCGAACCATTTATTTTGGAATAAACCGTCTGATAGGTTTCTTTGTCGCATTCTTCCGTTTTTCTATTCAAGTAGGGTGGGATAGGAAGCTCTCCGGCTATCTCTAAGATTTCGGCAAAAGAAAGATTTTGATTATCCCATTCGAAACGAACAAGGCTCGATTCGCCATAAGATTCTAATCGCTCGGCATATAATGTTGATTTTCCGTCGGGCAAAGGATAAGAAAGTCTTCCGGTTTTCCATCTTTTCGCATTTCCTATCAAACAAATCCAAGAACAAGATTCTTTCTGAGAAAAAGATAATGCATAGTCTGTCGGCAACTTAGGCTCAAGACAAAAGATTTCTATTTGAGCTCCTGTCTCTTTTCTAAAAATTATCCTTGCTTGAATAACCTTTGTATTGTTAAAAACTAATATTGATCCTTCGGGTATATACTCTGCCAGATTGTGAAATGAAGATTCTGTAATCAAGTTGTCGCGATATATGAGCAACTTACTTTCATCTCTTTTTTTTAGCGGAAATTTAGCTATCCTACTATCAGGCAGATCGTAGTTGTAAAATTCAATATTTATTTCCTTTACTTCAGACATGGGAGTGCAAAGATACAATAAAGTTCATAAAGTTTGTATTGTTCGCGAAGGAGTGATTTAATTTTTTGAACTTCTATATTATTCTGTTACTTTATGTCCTTTGGCGCTTTCATCTTAATGAACTTTATTTTACCTTTGCGTGATTAATAAAAGAAGAAGGTTATGGTAAAAATTGGCGACCGTGTTCGTTTCCTTAACTCCACAGGAGGTGGAATTGTTCGTAGGTTTCAAAATAAAGAGATCGTATTAGTAGAAGAAGAGGATGGATTTGAAACACCGGTCTTGATCCGAGAGTGTGTAGTTATTGAAACAAATGAGAATAATTATGCAATTAAAACTCCTCAAGTGCCGACAGAAGAGCCAAAGATCACTGCCTCTGTTGTTGATAAACCACAAGAGAAGTACGAAATTGTCGAAGTTGTTGGAGGTGATAAGTTGAATGTTTTCTTAGCTTATTTACCAATGGATATTAAAAATTTAGGAAAGAGTAATTACGAAACTTATCTTATTAATGATAGCAACTATTTCCTTTTCTTTAATTATATGTCTCGCAACAACAATGCCTGGATAAGCCGTCATGCTGAATTGATAGAGCCGAATACGCGTCTTTTTATCGAAGAATTTTCGAAAGAACAAATCAACGATATAGAAAAAGTTTGCGTTCAGTTCATTGCATTCAAACAAGATAAACCCTATTCTCTTAAAAATTCATATAGTATAGAGCTACGCATTGATGGTGTTAAATTCTATAAGCTCCATAGTTTTAAGAAAAATGATTTTTTCGAAGAAGATGCTTTGGTATATCCTTTAGTTACGAACGATTCTCAGTCGCGGGAAATGCTTGTTTCGGCTACGGATTTACAAGAAATAATGACACAGAAAAACAATCGACGCGAAGTTGCTCCTTCCCGGAAAGAAACCGGACAAGGACGTCCTCGAATTAATTCTTCTAAAAAAGATAACAATCCGATTATTGAAGTCGATTTACATATCAATCAGCTATTAGATACTACAGCTGGTATGAATAATGCGGATATATTAAATGTTCAGTTAGACAAGTTTCGAGAAGTAATCGAAGCAAATAAAACAAAGAAAGGGCAAAAAATAATATTTATCCACGGAAAAGGAGAAGGAGTGTTGCGTAAATCGATTACAGATGAGTTGAATCATAAGTACAAACAGTTTTCTGTTCAAGATGCTTCGTTCAAAGAGTATGGATTTGGTGCAACTTTGATTACTATCCGATAATGTTTCTTTATTCCTTTATTTATGAGCGGCATTGAAATAGAAAGAAAGTTTTTGGTAAAGGGCGACTTCAAGCCTTTCGTTACAAAGAAAGAGCGAATCGTACAAGCTTATATTTGTTCTTCTAAAGACAGAACAGTACGGGTTAGGATTAAAGGTGAATCAGCTTATTTAACTATCAAGGGAGATACGAATGGAAATGGCTTTTCTCGCTTGGAGTTCGAGTATTCTATTCCTATTTCCGATGCGGAAAGTTTATTGAAAATAGCTTTACCCGGACTTATTGAAAAAGAACGTAACTATATTCCTTTTGGAAAACATGTCTATGAAGTTGATGTTTTTTATGGAAAATACGAAGGACTGATCGTCGCAGAGCTGGAACTTGAGTCGGAAAGCGAAGTTTTTGAAAAACCGGATTGGTTAGGCGAAGAAGTAACCGGACAAGAAAAGTATTATAATGCTTATTTGGCCGCGCATTTGGCTTAGTGGGAAGAAAGTTTTCTTTAGTAATTAAATGTATTTGTTGATCAATACGTAGGCTAAAAAACCTAAAACAACAAAAGATCCCCCGACAACGAGCCACTGATTGCTTAATATTCCCATAAAAAAAGGAATTGCAAGAATACAAACTCCTAATAAAACAATTATTATTCCGAGATACTTCAAAAATAGCTTCATTACTATCATTTTATGAAACAAATGTAGCTCTTTTTTATGAATTATTTATTTAAGGTTTTGATAAACTAAAGTTTTTCATAAATTTGCATCCTCAATACCGGACGATATGAGACGAATCTTCATACTATTATATCAAATTTTTATTTGGGCACCTATATTATTAGTTGTGACTTTGCTTACTGCTTTAGTTACAATTATTGGATGTAGTTTGGGTGGAGAGCGATGGTTTAGTTATTATCCGGGAATGATTTGGTCAAGAATTGTCTGTATCGTGTCTTTATGTCCGATAAGAGTTTATGGACGTGGAGCTTTAGACAAAAACCAGTCGTATGTCTTTGTAGCAAATCATCAAGGTGCTTTTGATATTTTTTTGGTATATGGTTATTTGAAGCAACCAATCAAATGGGTTATGAAAAAAGAATTGGCAAAGATCCCCTTTGTTGGTTATGCTTGTCGCAAAGCCGGATTTATATTTGTCGACAATTCTACTCCGAAAGCAGTAGCAAAAACGATTCAAGACGCAGAAGCACGCTTAAAAAAAGGAGCTTCTATTGTGATATTTCCGGAAGGATCAAGAACAAAAGACGGAAAACTTGGAACGTTTAAAAAAGGAGGCTATCAAATGGCTTTGGATCTAAAACTTCCGATAGTTCCTATAACTATTAATGGCCCGTTTGATGTAATGCCGATAAATTCTTATTTGCTTACTCCACATAAAATGGAAATGATTATACACGAACCAATACCGACAGAACATTTAAAAGCAAATGATTTGAGAGAGGCCGCAACTAACATACGAGACCTGTTGAATAAATCGCAAAAAGAAATTGAAAGTTCTTTGTGGTACGAATATAAATAAATAAAACGATGAAGTTGAATGCTGCAAATAACTTCCGAGACTTGGGAGGTATTAGAACACAAGATGGGAGAACAATAAAAATAAATCAATTATTTCGTTCGGATGATTTGCATTTATTGACCGATGAAGACTTGATTTCTCTTGAGAAACTTCCATTATATACTATTGTCGACTTCCGTTCGGAGGGAGAAGAAGAGTCGTTACCTGATAAACTTCCTTCCGGTTTGAAGAATATTTTTAAATTTCCGATGAGTCCGGGCAACGTTTCTGACTTGTCTTCTGTTCTTGGAGGACTATCACAAGGGGTAGATTTCTTTATGGAACAGATGTATATTACTCTGATTTCTGATCCGGATTGTCTTTCTTACTATGAAAAATTCTTTGTTTTGTTACAAAACGAAGATAATATACCTCTCGTGTTTCATTGTTCGGCAGGAAAAGACCGTACGGGAATAGCTGCCGCGCTTATTCTTTTTGCACTTGGTGTAGAAGAAGAAACAATAATGAGTAATTATTTGGAATCGAATATTCATTTAGAAAAAAAATATGGTAATTCTTTTGAAGAATATCCGCAATTTAAGGACATGTTCTTTGTTAAACCGAATTACTTACTTGCCGCATTAAGTCACATTAAAACCAATCATGGAAGTGTCTTAGCGTTTTTAGAAAAAGTACTCAAGGTAAATATCAAACGATTACAAGAAATATACCTGAATTAATTCTATATATAGTCTGTCGCAACAATATAATTTCTAATCTCAATAATTTATGTATTTTTGTGGCGGTAATAAAAATTTAAGAAGTAAAATATGTTAAAGGAAATCTTATCAGTATCAGGAAAACCTGGTTTATACAAATTAGTTTCGCAAGGCAAGAATATGTTCATTGCCGAGTCTTTAATAGATGGAAAAAGAATACCTGTTTATGCTCGCGACAAAGTAGTTTCGCTGGGTGATATTGCTATATATACAGACGAAGATGATATTCCGTTAGGAAATGTGCTTGAAGGAATAAAAACAAAAGAAGAAGGCAAAGAAATCGAATATGCATCGAACATACAACCTGCCGAACTTCGAAATTATCTTGGAGAAGTTCTTCCTAATTTCGATAGAGAAAGAGTATATCCTACTGATATAAAGAAAATAATGGCTTGGTATAATTTATTGGTGAAAAATAACTTGATCGATTTTTCTGCCAAATCTAAAGAGGAAGAAGCACAAGACGAAACTCCGGCAAAAACAGACGAAAAGGCTTAAGCTTTTCTTATGTACAATCCTTTTATCAATAGCAAATTAAAAAAACTCTATCAGAACGATAAACATAGAGGTGAGTTCTTGAACCTAAATGAAGTCAAGACAATACTTGTTTTGTTTGATACGGTAGACTATGAAGAGGCCGACTTACTTGTCGAACAGCTTCTTAAAGCAGGAAAACAAGTCCGCGTTTATGCTTATAAAGATAAAAAGGATGAGTATGACTATTCGGAAACACCTTATAAAATCATCAACTCGAAAGAGGCAACCGATTGGTTTGACAATAAAATAGACGAGATTGTAGAGAAAATATCTTCTTTTCGTTACGATCTATTATTAGATCTTACTATAAAACGAAATCCTGTTTTGGAAATATTAGCTTTATCTGCTAAAGCTCGTATGAAAGTAGGGTATAAAAAGGGAGAACAATCGCCTTATGATTTGTCTATTACTAATCTAAATGTGGATAAAAGTGATAATAATCTGCAAGTACGAGAACTCGGAAAGCAGATTATTCACTATTTATCGACCATCAACAAAGCTTGATCAGCCCAAGTTATTTATACAAATCGAGAATACCTTTTACTACTCGCTGAAGATCGTTTTCTTTTAGGATAGAAGATGAGGGAAGACACAAGCCTTGCTCAAAAAGACGATCCGAAATACCTTCTCCATAATAAGGACAATCCGCAAAAACTGGTTGTTGATGCATAGGTTTCCATACGGGACGAGCTTCTATATTACAACTTTCTAAATGAAGACGAATATCTTCTCTTGTTATTCCTGCACTCTTTTCGGGATTTATTAAGATAGCAGTAAGCCAAAAATTTGAAAAGAAATCAGAACTCAATTCCGAATGAAAAGTAAGTCCGGGCACATTAGACAAGTACTGGCGGTAATAAATATTATTAGCTCGACGCTGCTCGATACGTTTTTCTAGAACTTCCATTTGTCCTCTCCCGATTCCGGCTATGATATTACTCATGCGATAGTTATATCCTATATGAGAATGTTGATAATGTGGAGCAACATCTCGTGCTTGAGTAGAAAGATGAAGGGCATTTTTTACAAGTTGTTTGTTTCGCGAAACAAGTGCTCCTCCTCCTGAGGTGGTAATAATTTTGTTTCCGTTGAACGACAAAACTCCCATGTCTCCCAAAGAGCCACAAGCTTTCTTTTTATAAGTAGATCCCAGCGCTTCGGCAGCATCTTCCAATACAGGAATCTCATATTCTTGGGCAATAGCATTGATCTCATCCATTTTTACAGGCATACCATACTGATCTACCGGTATAATTGCTTTCGGTTTCTTGCCTTTTGCGATACGATCAATAATAGCTCTTCGTAGATGTTCGGGCGACATATTCCAAGTATCCGGTTCGCTATCAACAAATACTGGTGTTGCTCCGACATAATAAATAGGATTGGCAGAGGCAGCATAGGTGAAACTTTGACAAAGCACTTCGTCTCCCGGTCCCACTCCTAAAAGTAATAGTCCCAAATGTAAGGCTGCGGTTCCCGAACTAAGCGCCGTAACAAAAACATTTGTTTCGTTTCCTGCATCGTCACTAAGGAAAGATTCCAATTGTTTTTCGAATTCATCGATGTTTTTTCCTGCCGAAGTAACCCAATTAGTATCGAAAGCTTCTTGTATATATTTCATCTCGTTTCCACTTAAATGGGCGAGTGAGAGCCATATCTTTTCGTTCATAGTTAATCTATTAGTCCAAGTTCTTCGCGAAAGTCGCTTCCGTTGATCGGTTGATAGGTATGAAATCCTAATTGATTTCCCATTTCGACATTAGCTTTACCATCATCTATAAAAAGAGTCTCTTGCGGAATTATTCCCGAATCTTTTATCATAGAATCAAAAATACGAACATCGGGCTTAACACAGCCTTGTTGGTACGATAAATAGCATTTGTCGAAATAATCGGCTAATGTTTTTCCTTCGGGAGAAAAATCTGATGACATTGCCCAGCTCATTACGCATGGATTAGTATTACTAAGCAGATAAAGTTTATAACCTTGTTGCCTCAAGTTGTCAAGCATTTTCAATTTATAAACCGGAAGGTCTTCAATAAAACCAAGCCAAGCCCAAATAATATCTTTGTCGGAAATGTCTTTTCCGGCTTCTTTTCGAACCGCATCATAAAATGCTTCGGCCGACATTGAGCCATCTTCTAAGGCAAGGAAAATACCTTTTTGGTGATAAGGATCAAGAAACTCTTCTATGTTTTCCAATCCAATTGCTTTAAATCGGCGTATGGCTTCATTTATATTGAGTGTTATTAGCACTCCTCCCAAATCAAATACAATATTTTTAATTCCGTTTAAGTTCATTGCTTGTTTTGTGTCGTAATATTTCCTTATTTTTTGGAAAAAGAATAATTCTCTTTCTTATATTCTTTCGGCAAAGATAGTCTATTTTCAGATATTATCCCTAACTTTACGGGTGAAAGCGGAACGGAATACCTTGTTGGTTGCTCGCTTTTTAACGGAATATTAACTCTAAATCAGATATATCATGTTTAGTAAAGAAGTCTATGTAAAAAGAAGAGAAGAATTAAAGAAGTTAGTAAATTCGGGAATTGTACTTTTGTTAGGAAATGGCGAAGCTCCTCTTAATTATAGTGGAAATACTTATTCTTTCCGTCAGGACAGTTCATTCCTTTATTTTGTCGGTTTAGACACTCCGGATTTGGCTTATATTCTCGACATTGATAATAATAAAGAATATCTTATCGGAGACGAACTGACAATCGACGATATTATTTGGATGGGTAATTTACCTTCGTTGAAAGATCGCGCAGCAGAAGTTGGTATTCAATCAGTTGTTCCTACTTCGGAACTAACAAACTTGTTGAAAGGGAATCGTACAGTTCATTACTTGAAACCTTATCGCTATCGTAATCAAATGATGATTGCAGAACTTTTGAACAAAAATAATAGAGAACAGGTCGTAAATGAGTATTCGATTGAATTAACAAAGGCTGTGATTAAGCTCCGCTTGATTAAGTCGCCCGAAGAAATACTTGAACTGGAAGATGCCGGAAGGATAGGTTACGCAATGCATATTACAGCTATGAAGATGTGTCAGCCCGGAGTTTCGGAACGCGAAATTGCCGGAATGATTGAAGGAGTTGCTATTTCAGCCGGAAACAGAGTTTCATTCGCAACTATACTATCTATGAACGGACAAACGCTTCATAACCACGATCATAGTGGGATACTTGCCCCGGGTCGTTTAATGCTTACCGATGCCGGAGCCGAAAATGTAAACTATTATGCTTCCGATTTTACAAGAACTACTCCCGTAGGTGGAAATTATACACAAAAACAAAAAGAGATTCACAATATTGTTCTTCAAGCTCTAAACGAATCGGTAGCAATGGCTTGTCCGGGAATAAAATATAAAGCGGTTCATCGGAATGCTTATAAGGTTATTTTTGAAGGACTTCGTGCTATTGGTCTTGTAAAAGGTGATACGGAAGAAGCATTAAATGCGGGTGTTCCGGGATTGTTTATGCCTCATGGGCTCGGACATGCAATGGGACTTGATGTACATGATATGGAAGATTTGGGAGAAACTTTTGTTGGTTACGATGAAGATACGCAACGCGATACCATGTTTGGCTATCGTAGTCTTCGCTTTGGAAAACAACTTGAACCGGGACATGTTTTAACTGTCGAGCCGGGTATATATTTTGTCCCTCAACTTATTCAGAAATGGGAAGCAGAGGGTATTAATTCCGAATTTATTAATTATAACAAGGTGAAAGAATACCTCGATTTTGGTGGAATCCGTTTAGAAGATGATATACTTATCACGGATACTGGTTGCCGGTTCGTATATAATAAGCGACTTCCTATAACTCCTGAGGAGATAGAAAATGCTGTAAAGGGATAATTAAATACGTATTTTCTCCCGGATTTTACAAATAGCTTCTGAAGTATTAATAGAACTTTGTAAAAGAAATAGTAGAACTTGAAAGTTTTCTGTACAGAAAATAATTATTCTCTGTACAGAAAACTTTTAAGTTCTTGTATTTTTTGGGAGGAATGGAGTATAAAGTGGAAAGGTAAAAAGTAGAAAGTGGGAAAGTACAAAGTATAAAGTGGGGGAGTGGTAAGATTTTTTTATTCCATTCGAAGCAAAACTTCGTACGGATCGCCTGTTATTCCTAATAAATGGGCAAAGGCCGGTTCGGTTTTATAGCCTTTTTGTTTCAATCTTATTATTTCTTGTCGGAAATTTTCTCCATGTTCATTTAATAATCGAGCTTCAATAAGCATATGACGATAGGCGTTTTGTTGTAAAGTGGGTGTATCTTGAGCGTATAGTTCGACTTCGAATCCGTCAAGTTGAAAACGAAATAGGGCGATTTTCTTTCCGTTTTGTAACGATAGCTTGTGATTAAAGTTTAATTCTTGCTTAAAGTTTTCGGTGACAATTCGGATAAAATAGTCTAAATCGGTATAACAACAAATAATATCCAAATCACTCGACTCAATGTCTATTGCAATCGGAATGGTTCCGACAAGTAATGGATCGAATGGTTTTAGTATGTCGAATATTTTTCTTCTTTGAAGTGCTTGATAAGCCGACTTTTGGCGAGGATTTCCGTCTTTTAGATAGTCGATTGTAGTAAAATCCATCTTGATATTCTCTTTCGGGAGATCAATATCGTAACGCTTATTCCGGAATCAATTCGAAAGTGTACCCTTGTTCTAAAAGCCACTCGATAGATCGGGGTAGAGCTTCTTTCATCTTGTCGCCTGCTTTGATAGAATCATGGAATACAATAATAGATCCGGGACGAGTATATTTCTTTACATTATTGAATACTTTTTCCGAATCTACGTATTTGCTATAATCTCGGGTTACAACATCCCACATGATTACCTTATATTCTTTCTTTTTTAACCAAGCTAATTGGGGAAGACGAATATGTCCGTGTGGCGGGCGAAATAGTTTGCTCTTGATTATCTTTGCCGCAAGATCAACATTTGCTACATAATTTTTGCTCCAAGTACGAAGTCCTTGCAAGTGATGGTATGTATGGTTGCCGACTTGATGTCCTCTCTCTAATAAATCTTGATATATGTCGGGATACTTTCGTACATTGTCGGCTACACAAAAGAAAGTGGCTTTGATCTTGTATTTGTCTAAAAGATCAAGCACCCAAGGCGTTATTTCCGGAATAGGTCCGTCGTCGAAAGTAAGATAAACGACCTTACTTTCGCGGTTAATCCTCCAAAGAGAACCGCGAAAGTAAAGCCGATATAGTAAAGGGGGTTGTTCGATTAACATCTACTGTGTTTATCTTTTAAAGCTTTCCATAAAACTGGAATACCGATAATAATAGGGTTCGTATTGTTTATAATATTTTTCGAAAGCTTCTTCGTCATATACATGGAAGAATGGGATATAAAATCTTTCCATATAATGTTTTTCCATTTGAATATCTCCCATTGCTGCGAAATATTGTTTGTCGTTCATACGGGTAAACCAATCAAATCGATGTAGCGAATTTTCGATCATCTTGGTATATATTTCCAAGCCTTTCTCTACTTCGCCTATTTCGGCGTAAAGCTTTCCGAAAGTTGTCATTTCTCTTCCGTGATAAGGAACGTTATATTCGGGGATAACTTGTAGTCCTCTGTCGAGTACTTCTTTGGCTCGGACAAAATCTCCTTCTTCTATTAATTGTTCTGCTAATATTGCAAACATCTGACGGAATGATCTGCACATTCTCGACGTGTTTTCGTCGATATATAAGCCTTCTTGTTCCAGATTTCCCCAACGATATTTGTTCATTATATTATCATAGAGAATATCTGAGTTTACTTGTCCGTGAATAGATGTTGGATAAGGCATAATTCGTTGGGCAACTCCGTCGTTTCTTAAGTAATGATCTAAACGCAATTGCTGTTCTGATCCGACAGTTGCCGCAAAATAAAATGGTCTTGACCAATCTTTGTTGTTATTTAGCATTTCGATCATCATCATCTCACTTTTGGTTAAGTATGATTTTGCTCTTCCTCCGGATTGATAAGGTGTTTCAAAACTTGAACTTGCATCTATAATTAGCGGAGAAGTCAACCAATGTGTGCTATCTGCCGGTACAAGTCCTGCCCGAACAATTGCCGAAGAATCAATCGGGATAATGATTTTCTCGGAAGGAATAATATCAATCGAGTGCTTTCCTACTTGATATTTTGTTTTAGGATCGTCTGATTTGACCCAACTTAACATCGAACTGGCTTCTATATACGGTATACTTGGCGCAATATAAGCTGCTTCGAGTTTAGTTCCTGCATAATCTTCTTCGTTCCAGCGAATATCTAATGGAGCCGAATCATAAGCTTGCATTTTCATTTGGTTAATATACCAATCTCCTTGTAAATAACTCATGTTACATACACGTACATCGGTACGTACTCCTTCTACTTCTTGATTATACCACAACGGGAAAGTATCATTGTCGCCGTAAGTGAAAATAACGGCGTCTTTTTCGCACGTAACTAAGTAATTATGTCCGAAATCGCGCATTACATATCGACCGGATCTATCATGATCGTCCCAGTTTTGTGAAGCCATTTGTACCGGAATAAACAAGGAGATGAGAACTCCAACCGTAGAAGCTACTACAGAAGGTGCTTTCAGATATTTTTTTATCGCATGAACTAGAGCCAATGTTCCTAATCCAATCCAAATACAAAACGTATAAAACGATCCGGCATAAGCATAATCTCGTTCACGAACTTGGTGGGGCGGTTGATTTAGATAAATAACTATGGCCAATCCAGTCATAAAGAAGAGTATAAAGATAACCCAAAATTGTTGAGTTCCTTTCTTTCCTGAATATACTTGAAAGAAAATCCCCAGCAGTCCTAATATAAGCGGAAGCATGTAATACTTATTGTATCCTTTGTTCTCAACGATAAAGTCGGGCATATCTTCTTGCGGGCCGATTAGATGCTTGTCGATGAACTTAATTCCGGTAATCCAATTCCCGTTTGTAATTTCTCCTTGCCCTTGTATATCGTTTTGACGTCCGGAAAAATTCCACATAAAATACCGCCAATACATATAGTTTACTTGATAAGAGAAGAAAAATTTCAAATTAGTCGCAAACGATGGCTGGATATAATTTGTACTTCCGTCTGTTCCTGGTCGAGTTAGTCGACTTCCTGTCCATTCTTCGTAAGCAGATATATGTCTATCGTCGGCACTACTATGCATTCTCGGGAACAACATGTTGTAATTGTCCGGATATTTTGTGATTTGTTTTTTTCTCGCAACAATATAGCGGTCTCTTTCCGAAGAATCTTTTTTTACAACACGAGAATAAATCGGTCGTCCTTCTTTTGTTTCGGGAGAAACATTTCGTGCGGCAAAAGTTCTTCCATAAACAAGAGGCGTTTCTCCGTATTGTTCGCGAGTAAGATAGTCGCGAAGAGTGAATACATCTTCCGGCGAGTTCTGATCCATTGGTGTATTTGCGGCAGAACGAACTATTATCAGCGCATAAGACGAGTATCCGATCGTAATAACTAATAAGCAAAGCAAAATAAGGTTCAGAGCTGCAGCATTAAACTTTTTATAGAAATAGAAGAATGTAGCAATTGCGGCAATAATCAAGAAACCTAACAGGGTTGAATCTCCGATAAATGGGATTCCTAATAAAATTACCGAGAGAACAAAAGCTATCTTTGTCCGTATCGTATTGGGAGTTTCTTTCATTGTTTCCCAAATTGCCCAACCTAATACTGCAAAAACGGTTATTATGTAAATAATTACTCCGCTATTATAAGGCATGTGCAACGCGTTGACAAAGAATAATTCAAACCATCCGCTTACATCCATAATTCCCTGAATTAATCCGTAAAGAATAGCAGCTAAAATACCGAATGATACCAATAAAGCTAGAATTGCTCCTTTAAGAGTTGGGGCGGAATATTTTCTGAAATAATAAACTAAAACGATAGCCGGAATACAAAGTAAGTTCAATAAGTGGACTCCAATTGACAATCCCATGATGTAGGCAATTAAAATCAACCATCTTCCCGAATGAGGCTCATCGGCTACATCATCCCATTTTAAAATTAACCAAAATACAACGGCAGTCATCATGGACGAAAATGCATAAACTTCTCCTTCTACCGCAGAAAACCAAAATGTATCGGAGAACGTAAAAGCCAAAGAGCCAACGACTCCGGCTCCTAAAATAGCGATTGATTTTCCTAAGCTAATGGTTGCGCCTTTATCTTTGATCAATAATCTTCGCGAAAGATGAGTAATAGTCCAGAACAAAAAAAGTATAGTAAATGCGCTGCAAATAGCAGACATAGAGTTGACCATTAAAGCTACTTGAGATGGGTCGGATGCAAGTTGTGTAAATAAATTTCCGGTTAACATAAAGAAAGGAGCTCCTGGAGGATGACCCACTTCTAACTTATAAGCAGACACAATAAATTCTCCGCAATCCCAAAAACTTGCTGTCGGTTCGATTGTTAAAAGGTATACAACCGCTGCTATAGCAAAAACTATCCAGCCGGTAATATTATTTGCAAGCTTGAACTCTTTCATTTTATATGATTATTTGTATAAGGTTGAAAACATTGGCTGCAAAGATAAGAAATTAATTAGAAAATCACAGAGTTTGAAAGAAAATCAGTATATTTGCAAACAAATCAATAAGATATATTATAGTGTGAAAAGATTGTTACTTATAATTACTTTGTCAGTAAGCTTTTCTTTCGCTTATCCTCTTTATTCTCAAAGTAATAAAGATAAGCCTCTTATTGAGAAAAATCAGCTTCCGGAAATGAAAGTAGTTGATAATATGCTTTATGTTAGCAATGCAGAAAAGGGAAGTTATTTAGAAATTATTACCATTGTTGGTAATACTGTACAGAAGATCGAAGCTAAGACTCCCGCCTTTGGTTATGACTTGAACGGATTATCCAAAGGAATTTATATTTTCAAGATGGGAGAAGTTGTTCGCAAATTTGTTGTTAAATAAATAGTAATATAAAATTATGCCACTTGTAAGAATCAGCCTCCGGAAAGAATTATCTCTTGATACAAAAAATAAAATATCAGAAGCAGTACACCAGTCATTAGTTCAAGAGTTTAAGATTCCTCAAGACGATTTCTTCCAAGTAGTTGAAGAATTAGATAAACATCAAATTAAATATCCTCAATCTTATTTGGGAATTAATCACTCCGATAATATTGTCTTTATTTTGATTGTTGCTAAAGTTGGTCGATCAATTGAGCAAAAGCAAGGATTATATAAAGAAATAGCAAAACGAGTTTCCGAAACTACCGATATTAAAGCCGACGATCTTATTATTAGTCTTATCGAGAATGACAATAACAATTGGTCATTCGGAGGAGGAATATTATAAATCTACTCTTTATCCGGCTAACTATCCTTATTTTATTGCTTCCAAAATCCTGGAGTAAAGAGTATTAGTACGGTAAATATTTCCAAACGCCCAACTATCATAAGGAAGGATAAGTACCACTTGGCCAAAGTAGGAATCTCTGCATATGAATTCATAGGACCAATGCTCCCGAATCCTGGTCCGACATTACTGATTGCAGAAACAGAAGCGCTCAAAGCTTCGTCGATTGTTAATCCCATAATACACAAAATAAACCAACTGATAAGGATGATGGCTATGTAAAGAAATACAAATGCCAAAAGTCGTTGTACAACTCCAAATGGTAAAGCGTTTCCGTTTAGCCGAACAGGAATTATTGCGCGCGGATGCACCAAACGTTTAAATTCTACCAAAGCATCTTTTACCAAAACAACGGCTCGAACTGTTTTTAATCCACCACTTGTTGATCCGGCACAACCACAAACTACCATCAAGAAAAGAAGTAAAACCAGCAAGGGAGGCTCCCATGTTGTAGTATAGTCAACGGTTGCGTATCCAGTTGTAGTAAATAAAGAAATTGTTTGAAAAGAAGCATCTCTGATTGCTACAACAATGGGCAGGTTGTTTTCAAATATTAGTCCTAATGAAATAATAAAAATAGAGAAAAGAATAATTCCGAAAAACCATCGAAGCTCTTCATCTTGGAAAAAACGTTTGAATTGCCCTTTCACTAAAAAGTATAACAGAACGAAATTGATTGATCCTAAAAGCATAAAAACCATAATTACTCCCTGTATATAGTTCGAATCCCAATAAGCTATACTGATTTGTTTGGTAGAAAAACCTCCTGTTGATATGGTTGAAAAGCCATGACAAAAAGCATCATACCAATTCATTGGGCCAATTGCAAGCAATAAAATGACAGAAATAGTAAGAAGTAAATAAATTCCCCAAAGACGTTTAGCCATTTGTGTTACGCGAGGACGGAACTTGTCGTGTGTTAATCCGGACGACTCGGCATCAAAAAGTTGAGAAGAACTATTTCCTATCAAAGGAAGAAGAGCTAACGTAAAGACAATTATTCCCATTCCGCCTAACCATTGAAGTAAACTTCTCCAAAATAGTAATCCTTTGGGCAGGTTGTCTATGTTGTTCAAAACGCTGGCTCCTGTTGTTGTTATGCCCGACGTTGATTCGAAGAAAGCATCAGAAAAACTATTGAAATGTCCACTGAGAAAAAAAGGAAGAGATCCGAACAAGGCGAATAATAACCAACTGAGTGCGACACTAAAAAAGCTTTCTTTCTTTCCGATCAAGTGGAACTTCTTGCGAATACCACCGAATAATAGGACAATAAACCCAACAACGAAAGTGAAACATGCGCTAAGTAGCAAGTCGTTTACCCAGTTTCTTTCGAAATAGAACGATACTCCGGAGGAAATAAAAAGGAAGAGGGATTCGATGATTAGAATAATCCCGGCAACTTTTAATACAAATTTCCAGTTGAAACCTTTCATCTGAGAAAAATTAATTAAATAAAACTTCAACTTTCCGCATTGCGGTATCCAAACAGAATACTAAAACGTGGTCGCCGGCTTGAATATGAGTATCTCCGTTGATAATCTGAACTTTTCCGTCTCGAATAAGCCCGCCAAGAGTTAATCCTTCGGGAAGCCGCAAGTCTTTTACTTGTCTTTTTGTAATTCGAGAATCAGGACGTGCTACTAATTCTGCGACATCAGCGTTGGCAAAAGTAAGACATTTGACTGTAGATACATCAGCATCGAGTAGAAATTGATAGATGTGACTTGATGCGATGAGTTTTTTGTTAATTATATTTCCGATGTTCAGATTGTCGGCCATCTGGATATAGTCGATATTTTCTACTTCGGCAATTGTTTTGGGAACTCCGAAGCCTTTGGCTGATACACAAGCCAAGATATTTGTCTCGGAATTACCAGTTAAAGCAATAAAAGCATCACAGTTTTTTATATTTTCTTGAATCAATAGGTCGGTATCTCTTCCGTCTCCATTAATAACAAGCACATTGTCGGGCACTATTTCCGCAATTTTGTAGCTCTTTTCTCTATTAACTTCAAGCAACTTGATGTGTAAGTTGTGTGGTAAACTTTTACATACTTGCAAAGCAATAGGACTTCCTCCCATGATTGTTATCTTGTTTATATCAATGTCTGACTTCCCCATTATGGATTTTATTTCTTGTAAATTCTCTTTTGTAGTAGTAAGATAAACAAGATCTTCGGGTAATATTTGATCAGAACCTCTGGGAATGATAGTAGTTCCTCTTCTTTGGATTGCAACTATATGAAATAATTTATTTTCGCTGCTAAGTTCGTAAAGGTGTTTGTTTACGATCGAAGCATTACTTCTTAACTTTATTCCGATAAGAATTAATTGTCCGTTAGCTATTTCCCACCATTGCCGACTCCATGGGGTACGAAGCGAAGATAGGATTTCGTCTGATGCTAAAACTTCAGGACAAATAAGAGAATCAACACCCAGTTGGGCAAAGAAATCAAGGTTGATGGGCAGTAGATACTCTGTGTTGCTCACCCGGGCAATTGTTTTGTGTGCGCCCAGCGTATGTGCCAACAGACAAGCCGTCAGATTTGTTGATTCTTCTGGAGTTACTGCTATAAATATATCAGTATCTTTTACCTGAATAGACTTAAGATCGCGAATAGATGTCGGATTTCCGACTTTTGTCATTATTTCAAAGCTACTTGAAAAGCTTAAATTTTCTTCGTTCGAGTCAATTAAAATAATGTCTTGATTTTCTTCGGACAATAATTTAGCCAAATGCGTTCCAACTTCGCCTGCTCCGGCAATAATTATCTTCATATATTTATAATAGTATTCAATATGCTTTTTGCATTTATCTTACATAACGTATATAACTCAGGAATAGTTCCATGAGGAATAAATTCATCCGGGACACCTAATTTTTGTATTATAGGAGAATAGTTGTGTTCGGCCATAAATTCCATAACTGCTGTTCCCAATCCTCCTGTAATAGTTCCATTTTCTATTGTGATAATTTTCGGATAGTTTTTACCTATCTCGTGCAAAAGTTCTTCATCGATCGGTTTTAAATAAATCATATCGTAATGAGCAGGAGTTAGTCCGTGCTCTTTTGCTTGAGAAATGGCTTCTTGAGCAATGTTTCCGATTGGTCCGATGCTGATAATTGCAATATCTTTTCCTTTGCTGACCTGTCTTCCTTTTCCAATCGGAAGAATTTCGAACGGACGTTGCCAATCTTTTAGTTCTCCTTTGCCACGAGGATAGCGAATAGCAAAAACTCCGGCTCCGGGTTGGCTCGCTGTGTACATAAGATTTCTCAAGTCTATTTCATTGTAGGGAGAAGCTATTGTAATATTTGGTATAGGTCTAAGATAAGCTAAATCTAAAACACCATGATGTGTTGCTCCATCCTCACCAACTAAACCTGCGCGATCCAAACATAGGACTAAATCTAGGTTTTGTAGAGCAGCATCATGAATAATATTGTCATAAGCACGTTGCATAAAGCTGGAGTATATGTTACAAAAGGGTAATATTCCTTCTTTTGCTAATCCGGCGGAAAAAGTAACGGCATGACCTTCTGCTATTCCTACATCGAAAACACGGTTCGGCATGACTTTTAATAAGTGAGTCATCGAGCAGCCGGTTGACATTGCCGGCGTAATACCAACTATTCTGGAATCTTGCTTTGCCAACTCTACCAAAGTATATCCGAAAATGTCTTGATATAGTTGTGGCTCGTCGATAGATCGGGAAATAATTCGTTCGCCTGTTTCCTTATTAAATTTTCCCGGAGCGTGCCATTCTGTTGCATTTCTTTCTGCCGGTTCGAAACCTTTACCTTTTGTTGTCCGAACATGTAGTAATTTCGGACCTTTCATTTCTTTTATGTCGTTCAAGGTACGAACTAATCCGTTTACATCATGCCCGTTTACGGGTCCAAAATAACGGATATTGAACCCTTCAAACATTGTATTTTGATTTGTAAGTAAAGCTTTTATGCTATTGTTGAACCGTAAGATGCGTCCTTTTCCACCATCTTTTATCAGTCCATGCTTACGAAACCATTTATAAAGATTAAAACGTAGTCGATTATAAGTCTGAGATGTAGTAATATTGACTAAATATTTGCTCATTCCCCCAACCGGATCGTCAATTGCCATATTATTATCGTTCAAGATAATTAATAAGTCGTTGGGCGCAGAAGATGCATTGTTTAAACCCTCAAATGCTAAGCCCCCAGTCATAGAACCATCTCCTATGACTGCTACTACTTTTCGATTTTCTTCTTTTAGAGTAGAAGCAATTGCTATTCCTAATGCAGCCGAAATAGAGTTAGAAGCGTGTCCGGCAACAAAAGAATCGTACTCACTTTCTGTGGGATTTGGAAATCCGCTAATACCTCCGAACTTTCTTAAACGGCGAAAATCTTCTCTTCTTCCTGTTAATATTTTATGACTGTAGGCTTGATGACCAACATCCCAAACGATTCGGTCGTTGGGAGTGTTGAAAACGTAATGAAGAGCAACTGTTAGTTCAATTGCACCAAGACTTGATCCGAAATGACCGGGAGTATCCGACAATATATCAATCATATATTGCCTCAGTTCGTTGCAAACTTGGGTTAACTCGTTTGTACTCAATTTCCTTAGATCTTCCGGAGAATTTATATTATAAAGTAGAGTGAGTTCTTTCGCTTTGTCCATAATTGAAAATAATAGTACAAAGGTACAAATATAACAGCATATTTGCTAACTTTGTATAAAAATGACATGAAGTTTAGAACAGAAATTCAAATACCACAAGGCAACTTTTCCATATCGCACAAGGAACGGATAATGACGATTGGTTCTTGTTTTGCAGAAAATATATCTTGCCGGATGATTGATGCTGGTTTTCGGGTCGATTCCAATCCGTTTGGTATATTATATAACCCGATTTCGATCAGTAATGCTTTACAAGATTTACTCTTTAGAACAGAATTTACCGAAACAGACCTTTTCGAATTCAATGGTCTTTTTCAAAGTTTTTCGCATCATGGTAAATTCTCGGGAGTTAATAAAGAAAAAGTATTGCATGGAATAAACAAACAATTGCAGTTGTCGAGTAAGTTTATCAGGAATACTCAGTACTTGATCGTTACCTTTGGGACGGCTAAGGCTTATCGCTTATCGAACGGCAAAATAGTTGCCAACTGCCATAAACTTCCCGACTATTATTTCTCTCACGAACTATTATCGCTCAATGATATTGTACAACAATGGCATCAAACGATACAACATCTCCGGAGTTTTAATCCGAAACTAAAAATTCTCTTCACCGTAAGCCCCATTCGTCACTGGAAAGACGGAGCGGAAGAAAATCAAGTCAGCAAATCAATCCTATTTCTTGCGATACATGAATTGCGCCGATGGCTGGAAGATATTTATTATTTCCCGGCTTATGAGTTAATGATGGACGATTTGCGCGACTATCGTTTCTATGCAGAAGACATGCTTCATCCATCTTCTCAAGCAATTCAATATATATGGGAGAAGTTTGGAGAAACTTATTTTACTACCGAAACCAAAACACTTATCAAAGAATGGACAGCTATTCAGCGTTCGCTCAACCATCGCCCTTTTAATGAGGATTCGATAGAACATAAATCTTTTCTTCAAAAAACGATGGAGAAAAAAGAACGTTTTCTCGAGCTGCATCCGGAGTTTATTTCGCCGCAATAATCAGCTAATCGGACAAAATTGTTTTCGTCTTGAAAAACTTTCCTAACAACTCGGCTCAAGTTTTACTATAACTTGGACTAAGTTTTACTATAACTTGGACTAAGTTTTACTATAACTTGAAGCAAGTTCTACAACAACTTGACTCAAGTTATACTATCTTTTTTTTACAATGCTTCCTATTCTGTTTGAAAAATTTCCCTATCTTTGCCTTATATAATGATCTCATGAAAAGCTTTAAGCAAGAAAAATTATTTTATTCAATAAAGGAAGTTGCCGACATGTTTAATGTGAGTCAACCCCTTTTACGTTATTGGGAAAAAGAATTTCCTTCTGTTAAACCTACCCGTACAGGAAAGGGAACAAGACAGTATAGAAAAGAGGATGTAGAAGAGATACGTCTGATATATTATTTGGTGAAAGAGCGAGGAATGACTATCGAAGGAGCCAAGCGTAAGTTAAAAGAGAACAAAGATACCGTAGCTCAGACCGGAGAAGTAGTATCTCGCTTGAAAGATATTAAGACAGAACTCTTGAAGCTTAAGGATGAGTTTGACGAAATGGAAGATCAATACAAAGAAATAACTTCCGGACAAAGACAATGACAAAGCAGATTTTCGCCCTCTTACTCGTTTTTTTTTACTTAGTTTCTGTATCTTTTGCTTCGGAAGAAAGCCAAGACTCGACCGTTTATACGCCTATTCCTCTGGTCGAATACAAGACCGATTGGAAAAACTACGTTGTTCCGGTAGCTTTAATAACTACAGGTGCTATTTTTTCACAAACAGACAACCGGGATATATTCGATTTCAACCGCTCGGATAGGAATCCTCATCGTACTTATTTTGATGATTTTATGGGAGCCGCTATTGGTCCGTCGGTTTTCCTTTTCGACTTGGTCGGAGAAGAAAAACATCATCCCGTCGATCAGGTTTTTCTCTTAGGAGGATCTTATGTTCTTTCATTAGGTCCGGCTCTTCTTCTAAAATATTGTTTCCCGGCATCCCGACCTCAAGGCGATGGTAAGTACTCTTTTCCCTCCGGACACACAACGGCAGCCTTTGCCGGTGCCCAAGTTATTTATAAAGAATTTAAAGATAGTAATTCTTGGATAGCATATTCCGGTTATATTATGGCAACAGCAGTTGGTGCGGCTCGAATGATTAACAACAAACATTGGCTTTGCGACGTATTAGCCGGAGCAGGTTTAGGTATTTTAGGAGCCGAGTTGGCTTATTGGATTTATTTTCCGATTCGAAACTGGGTGGTCGAGAAAATAAACTTAAAGAATAATACCCAAGCTTTTCTTGCACCTTCGTTTACAAGCGAGTCGATTGGTCTTAGTTTGAGCCTCAAGTTTTGAAATAAAATAAAAAAGTGTCTTCTTCTAAATTAAAAATATACAAAGCTTCTGCCGGATCCGGAAAAACTTATACGCTGGCCGCAGAATATATTAAAGAATTATTAATTAAAAATTCTTTAGATAATCACCGATATATCCTCGCAGTAACCTTTACAAAAGACGCAACCGGCGAAATAAAAAACCGGATATTAGCCGAACTTTACGGATTAGCTTTTAATACTGCCGATTCGAAAGTATTTCTTTCCTCCGTTCAGCAACTATTGAAAGAGAATGGTAAGCCGATGAAAGAAGAAGATATTAGAAAGAAGTCGCGTTTACTTCTCGAACATATTTTGCGCGACTATAGCCGGCTCAATATTACAACGATTGATAGCTTTTTTCAACGGGTATTGCGCAATTTGGCACGAGAACTGGGTACGGGTTCTCGCTTTAATCTTGAAATGAATACCGAAAAGGTACTAAACGAAGCAGTAAAAGCGGTAATCGAAAAGGCTAACCATAACAAACAAATCCTTGATTGGCTAACAACTTATGTTGAAAATAAGCTGGATGAAGGCAAAAACTGGAACGTAGAAGAAGAAATCTTGAAATTTAGTAAATGCATTTACAACGAGTTCTTTCAAGAAAACGAAAAAGATCTACAACAACAATTGAAAGATAATCCGGAAATATTCCGCGAATTAGCAAAGCATATAACAAACGAATCAAACAAGTGTGTCGATCTTTTCAAATCAAATGCCCAAGAAATAAGTACAATCCTGGATAGATACCAACTCGAATTGTCAGACTTTGGAAATAGTAAACACGGAATTAACTATATTAATAAATTAAGCAAAGGAGACTATAAGGCAGAAGTAGGATCTTATGTCCGGAAATGTTTGGATGATCCTTCGTTTTGGGGAGCTGCCAAATCAAAAAGAAAGGCGGAGATCGAGCAATTAGCAGTCAACCATTTTATACCATTACTAAAACAATCGGTCGATAAATTCTTATTTTTCCGAACAATCCGTATGATTAAACAAAATCTTCATCAATTAGGATTGATTTGGGATATAACTGCAGAGATTAGTCGGTTAAATAAAGAGAACAATCGCTTTATGCTTTCCGATACATCTCTTTTCCTTAACCAAATGATAGATGATTCCGATGCACCTTTTATTTATGAAAAAATAGGAGCGGAAATAAATCATGTAATGATTGACGAGTTTCAGGACACTTCGCGCCTGCAATGGAAAAACTTCAAAGCTTTGTTGTCGGATATTCTATCGAATAATGAATTTAGTCTAATAGTAGGCGATGTAAAACAATCTATTTATCGATGGAGAAATGGGGATTGGCGGATTTTAGATGAAATAGATACCGAACTCCGGACAAATGTTTTTGACTTGGCAACAAACTATCGGAGCGAAGAAGTAGTAATTGATTTCAATAATTGCTTTTTTACTTCCTCCGGAAAAATCATAAACTCGCTGTACAAAGAGAAGATAGATGACCAAACTTCTCCTTTCGAACGGATATATGCAAAAGAAAAAGTATCGCAAATATCAAATAAAAAAACCAGAAAAGGCTATGTCTCGATCGATTTTCTTGCCAATGAAAACGAAGTTGGTGACGATTACGACACGATTATGAAACAAGCCGTCTTGCAAAAGCTTCTTTTCTTGCAAGCAGAAGGCGTTCCGGCCAAAGATATTTGTATCTTGACTCGCAAGAATAGCCATATAGTAGAACTTGGCGACTATCTTAGCTCCATGCAAAACGAGTATCCGCAATTAAATTCCGAACATTATTTGAATGTTATATCCGACGAGGCTTTTCAACTAAACTCTTCGCTCGCTATTCGGATTATTATTGAGGCGCTGAGAAGTATAAACGAACCGGATAATACGGTTTCTCAAACGCAGTTGGACTTTTATCTTTCGATGATAGGAGTTGAAAGAATGGAAGTAAGTCGCGAACAATTGGTTCGAATGCCTGTATTTGAACTGATTTCTTATATCTATCGTACCTATAAATTAGAAAACATCGAAGGACAATCGCCTTATATGTTCACGTTTCTTGATGCACTTACCAATTGTTTAAGTGATGGTTCGACAGACATAACGTCTTTTCTTAATCATTGGAACGAAGACTTGCACAAAAAAACAGTATCAACAGGCGAAGGTATGGAAGGTATTCGGGCAATGAGTATTCATAAATCGAAAGGGTTACAGTTTGATACGGTCATAGTTCCTTACTGCGACTGGAAACTATCGCCTGCAGTTGCTCCAACTGTTTGGTGCGGACCGAAAGAAGGTTTTTATAATCTTCGGTTAATGCCATTAACTTATAGCAAGTTGATGAACGAAACCGAAATCTTTTCCGAAGAATATAAGTCGGAAACCGTACAAAGTTGGATGGATAACCTAAATGTTTTGTACGTTGCTTTTACTCGTGCCGAAAAAAACCTGATTATTCTTGCCAAAGATAACCCATCAATGAAGGAAGTTTCTTTGGTATCTGATCTGCTTCTTGTTTCTGTTGACCAATTAAATGGCGATTGGGACAGCGAAAAACGCTCTTTCTTTGCCGGAAATATTCAAGCAAATGGCGAAATAGTAAAAAATAACGAAGACAATCTTTTGAAAAAACAACCGGATGCTCTTTCTGTTTCTTTTGTTTCGAATGAGTTTCAGAAAGGAGAAACCGTATTTCGGCAATCAAATCAGTCTTTCGAATTTTTGCATCCTAATCTTCCGAGCAAAGAACAATATGTTTCTCATGGAAATATTATGCATAAATTGTTCGAACAAATTAATACTTCGGCCGATATTGAGCGTGCGATAGACAATCAAATTTACGAAGGGATCATTCTTCCCAAAGAAAAAAATAATTATCGATCTCGAATCGAAAAGGCTTTACAACAACCTGAGGCGAAAGATTGGTTTTCGGGCGAGTATATTAACTATACCGAACGCACTATTCTTTGGCAAGAAAACGGAGAAGTAAAAGAAAAACGTCCCGATCGTGTATTACTTGCCCCCGATACTACTAAAGTTATTGATTTTAAGTTCGGTAAATCTCATGCTTCTCATAAAGAACAGGTAAAACAATACGTCGATTTGCTCAAGTCAATGGACTATCCGGACGTAAAAGGATATGTTTGGTATGTAGAAGAACACGAAATTGTACAAGTATAAGCTCTTTCTATTATTTATTGAATAATAGGCAAAGAAAGTTCTATCCCGAAACTGTTGTATTCGAACGAATCGAAAGAAACAAATACGCCAAATCCACCCATTCCGACAGGAAGATCTACCGTATATCCCCATTCTGTGTAGTATTTTTTATTAGGAGTGTGTAGAAAACGGGCTCGCAAAGATTCATTAAACATTTTCCCTTGAAAAAAAGGTAAACGTTTTAGTGCAAGATAACTTGCCGTATAGTTGATAAATCCTTGAAACCACTCTTCGTTTGTAGCATAACTGTAGTAAGGAAGTAGTGAATAACTGTTGTCCCATGACTTAAAAGTGATGTACTTCTCTGTAATACTAAAGTGCTTTAATTCGGAAACATTCAGCTTGTTTGCGTGAAAAAATTTACCGCCGGAAACTGAGTAGTTGAATGTACTAAAATAACCGAGAGGAATTTTCTGATTTATTCCAAACTCGAATAGTGAAAAGCGATGCGAATTAAGCTGTTTGTTCTCATCAATCTCAAATCCTTGTTTGAAACTTGCAGTCAAAGTAGGAAATTTTGAATGAGAATAATACTTCTTGTTATTGTAAATCCGATAAAAATATTCGGGAGTATATTTCAGTTGTACCTGGTATTGAGCCAAGTCTTTGTAATTCCAGGTATCACTATTAGGATAACTGGGAATATTTGGCTCATATTTATCTTTGATTCCAAAAATATTCCATGTCGTATGATTTTCTAAAGCAGTATTTCGCGACGCTTTTATTGCGGTAGTTAATTTGAGTCCGTTCGCAATATCAATATGATTGTCGAGTTTGATAAACTGTTCTCGAAATAGTTTCGCATAGTTTCGTCCGGCGGCAACGCTATATATAGAATTGATAAGGCGATTCATTCCCGCATTTCCCGCAAAATCTTTCGAAATATCTCCACCGGATAGGCTAACTTTCCCTAATCGTAGGGGAGAATAATCAAATGAAATATCGGTTTTCCACACCCACTCTTTACGAGCACTTGTCCAATATATCTCGGGATTAATAGTAAATCCGCAGTTTTTTCTTTTCTTAAAATCAAGTTCAAATGATTGTCCTATCCAAAGACCGTCTACAAAATTATAGTCTTTCAACAACCCGCCCAATATTCCATTATATCGGAAATAAACAAAAGAAGAATCGCTCCCGATATTACCACCAACCAGCAGATCTAATGGGCTAAAAGTTGGATTATATGTTTTGTTGATGATGGAATCTTGCTTTTGTTTCAGCGTGTTTTTGTATTGATAGCTGGCAAACTCTTCTTCGTTTAGTACGATTGTACGAACTTTTTCCCAGTAAGACGAATCTCTCGACAAAGCCAAAGAATCAACCGACTGATCAATTCCTGCATTATACTTGATCTCTAAGGAACGTTTTTTCTTTTTCTCGCTTTTCTTGGGCGAAGTATCTTGAAGAGATTCGTCGATTCGTACATCAAAGTATTGAGTAGAGAAAAGAGAATTAAGGTAAAACTCAAATCCCATGATATTAAAATCAATATGAGCGTCGTAATTAGTAGGAAGATATAGGCCATCTATTACGGAATGATAATTAATTCGGTAATGTACTTCGGCGCCAATGGCTTTTACTTTGACGTCGGCATAGCGAATGTTCCACTCTTCGTCGGCAATATGTAAAATTCCGGACATTAACTTCGGGTCGTTTAGTTTCGGAGTAATCCGGATGATATTAATTGTTTGTTCATCTTCTTCTTCGTATCCTTCGTAACGGAAATTATAATAATTAAAAGCTTTGGGATTGAGGGGAGATATAGCGTTGTGCCACTCGAGATCATACAGCGACTTTATCGAGGCGTTTGTTATTTCTTCCGGATTATCCAAGAAAGGGGCAGAGCTATTAAATGCTTTTACCGTTTGTTTGTATTGATCGGGTGCAGTATGTTCTACTTCTATCAAAGATTCTTGGACAAATAGTTTACCTTTGTAAAGATCAATCATGTCTTTGTCTTCTTTGTCGGCAACCGATAAGGCTAATTTGGGGAAGTTTAACAATTTCCCTGAGCCTTTCCCGTATGTTTCGTAGCGAGAATAAGCAACAATCGATCGATAATAGGGAGCTTTTTCGATAGCTTTCCGCATAATTTGATAAGCAGGATCTTCTCCCGGAGTAACAAGTACTTCGTTTAATGAAATATTTTTTGGTTCGAGAACGATTGTTAGTTCGATACTTTCTTTGTCTTTTACTTCTATTTTCTTTTCATAGCTTTGAAATCCAATGGCGCGGACTTCGAAACGATACATTCCGGGATTTAATTGGATAGAAAACTCGCCATCGAAATTAGAAATAATTCCCTGCTTTGTTTCGGTTATATAAATAGATGCGGCAGGAATCGGTTCGTTTTGGTCATTAATTACTACTCCTTTTAGGGTTTGAGCCTGTAAGATAGACGAGGTTAGTATAAAAAACAGGACGAGTAATTGAATCTTCATGACAGTATAATTTGTTGCAAAGGTAATATTTCCAAGTAAAAGTATTACCTTTGTGCCGAAATCTTTAGGGGTGCCCTTACGGGCTGAGATCATACCCTTTGAACCTGAACGGATTAATATCTGCGGAGGGACAAAGATAGGCATTATTCATATCTCATTATTCCCCTTTTTTGTTGAACAATTAAATAAAAAAAACAATGAAAAAGGTCTTTTTGTACACAATCTTGTGTTTACTACCTTACTGTAACAATCTTCGAGCCGAAGATTACTTAATCGAAAACGACAGTCTAAATTCTCTTCGTCTACAAACAGTAGATATTATTGCTACTCGTGCTACGGAGAAGACACCTATTGCTTATTCTAATATAAATAAGCAAGAGATAAAGTCGTACAACTTGGGTATGGATATACCCTATTTACTATCTCTTTCGCCTTCGGTGGTATCTACTTCCGATGCCGGAGCAAATATCGGGTACACTAAGTTTCGGATTAGGGGAACTGATTCTAATAGAATTAACATAACATCCAACGGAATCCCGATGAACGAAGCCGAGTCGCACGATGTATTTTGGGTAAATATTCCAGACTTTGCTTCTTCTTTGCAAGATATACAAATACAGCGAGGAGTTGGTACTTCAACTAACGGAGCCGGAGCTTTCGGAGCCAGCGTAAATATGAAAACTGAGGCCATCTCTAACGAGTCTTACGGCGAATTTAATGCAGGATATGGTTCGTTTAATACTCAGAAAGTAACTTTTAAAGCAGGAACCGGACTGATTAATGGTAGATGGGCGTTCGATACTCGGCTTTCTTCGATCACTTCCGACGGATACATCGATCGAGCCGAAGTAGATTTAAAATCTTATTTCCTACAAGGTGCCTACTATGGTGATAATACTTTGGTGAAGTTTATAACCTTTAGCGGAAAAGAAAAAACATACCACGCTTGGGATGGAGTTCTTTCTGATAGTTTGAAAGCCGGAAACCGAACATATAACCATTTAGGTTACATGGGAGATGATGAAAATGGCAAACCTATCTATTATAAAAATCAAACAGATAATTATAAACAGACACATTATCAACTACATTTGTTGCAATCTTTTTCTTCTCGACTAAGTCTTAATGCAGCTTTGCATTATACTCGTGGAGAAGGGTACTACGAAGAGTATAAAGCAAACAGAACTTTAAAGGAATACGGATTGCTTCCTTATTACATCGATGGAGAAGAAGTAGAAAAGAGTGATCTTGTGCGTCAAAAACATCTCGACAACTACTTCGGAGGTGCAATCTTCTCCCTTAACTACAAGGCAGATAAACTAAATGCCAGCTTAGGTGGAGGCGGAAATTATTACGACGGAGGGCATTTCGGCCGGGTAATTTGGGTAAAACACTTGGAAAACAATCCAAACTTCAGACCCGATCACGAGTATTACGACAGTAAAGGAAAGAAGTTGGACATGAATCTTTATCTAAAGGCAAACTATCAGTTAACCGATGCATTAAGTCTTTACGGGGATATTCAGTATAGGCATATTGATTATAAAATAAAAGGACAAAATGATACATGGGACAGGATTAATGGCGAAATGCAACGATTAAATATTCATGAGAATTTCGATTTCTTCAACCCCAAAGCCGGATTATTTTACCAGATGAGCAAAAAATCGGCAGTTTATGCTTCTTTTGCTATGGCGCACCGAGAACCTAATCGAAATAATTATACAGATGCCGATGCAAATAACTTCCCAAGTTCGGAACGTTTGATGGATTACGAATTAGGTTATAAATATCAAACCAACCGCTTGTCGATAGGTGTCAATCTTTACTATATGCAATACAAAGACCAGTTGGTTTTGACCGGAAAAGTAAACGAAATTGGCGAAGGATTAACTTCAAACGTGCCGGATAGTTATAGAACCGGTGTCGAGTTTATGGCCGGAGTAGAAATTTTACCTTGTTTGAAGTGGAACGGTAACCTTACATTCAGCCGAAATAAAATAAAAGATTACACAGAATATATTCCGGTTGATGATGGTTATTCTCCTCATCAAGAAATATATCATGGAACTACGACGATTTCTTACTCTCCGGATTTAATAGCCAATAGTTTTTTCCTTTTTCATCACAAAAACTTCTCGGCCGGATTTCATTCGAATTACGTAAGTAAGCAATACTTGGACAATACGGAGCGTAAAGACCGCTCTATCTCTTCTTATTTCGTAAATAATCTACGCTTAGGATACAACTTCAAAGTAAAAGGATTGAAAGAATTTGGAGTAAATGTCTTGATAGAAAACTTATTCGATACAAAATACGAAACCAATGGTTATGTATGGGAAGCTTTGTACACCGGAAACGACGGAAACTTGATTTCTTATAGCGAAAAGTATTATTTCCCGCAAGCCGGAATAAACTTTTTGGCAAATATTACGGCGAAGTTCTAATATTACCAAGCAACTATTCGACTACCGTCTTCCTGTTCGTCAATACGAACGAAGACGGTTTCGTTGGGTAATAAGGGCATTATTCTTTCCGGCCATTCGATAAAACACAAAAACCCGGAGCTAAAATAATCCGGAGTTCCTATCTGATAAGCTTCTTCTATGTCGTCTATACGATAAAAATCGAAATGAAATATTTGTTCTCCGGAAGAGTTTGAGCTATACTCGTTGATAATAGCAAACGAAGGGCTGTTGATCATATCGGTAACTCCAAGTTCTTCGCAAATAGCTTTGATAAATGTAGTTTTCCCGGCACCCATGTTTCCGTTGAATGCAAATATTTTATTGTCTCCCATTTGTTGAATAAACTTGCGAGCCGTTTGATTAATCAAATCTAAGTTGTCTATTGTAAGAGTATTCATAGCTGTATATATAATAAAAGAGGATCAAAAGTAATGAATTTCTTTCGTCCAAGCAACGAACCGGATTAAACTTTTTGTGTTATTTCCCGGCTTACTCAATATACTTTTAATTATTAAGCTATATAGTGATTGATCTTATAGTATAACTTGCTGCAAGTTCTAGTATTTCTTTAAACTTTTCTGTACAGAAAACTTTCAAAAGATACTAGAACTTTTAGTAAGTTGAAAGGGGATGTGTATGAACTACTTAGGTCTTATTTTCGGATGCCGGAATCTTTTCTGAAGAATAAGGGTTTATCAGAAGAAAGGAAGCTTATTTTGCTGCTCGATTCTCGTTCGAGTCTTCAAATTCTGCCTTTGAAGCAAACTCTTTCACCGCTTCTATTCCATTTTCTCTTGTTGCTTTGCTTGCATAAATTTGACTAGTTCCGATTACTTGTCCGTTTGGCGATTTTAAAACAAAGTAGAACCCGACACCGGTTTTAGTTTCAAATCGGCAATAATTCTTTTCTTTGGTTGAATTTCTTTGTACAGACTTGATGCCATTCTTGCATCCTGTTATAAGCTTATAGCTTTCGCTTGTCAACAATACTTTATTATTTGGAGCAATTAAACAAAATTGATACTTGCCATCGGCTCTTAAAATGATCTCGAATCGGCTTTTTTTACTCATAGTTCTTCTAGGTTTTGGATAAATAAATAGGTTCGGTTGATCTAATTTTCGTACCTTTGCGTTCGATGTATAAACAAGTAGTAAAAATAAATAGTTCAAAAATCGATGCAAATAACAGCTAAGTTGGTACAAATACTTCCACTTGAAAAAGGAATGGGTAAAAACGGAGAATGGAAAAAGCAAAGTTTAATATTAGAAACAGATGGGCAGTATCCTAAGAAAATCTGTGTAAGCGTCTGGGGAGACAAAGCCGATCCATCTATTTTACAACTTGAAAAAAATCTGGTAGTTGATTTTGATATTGAAAGCAGAGAATACAACGGTCGTTGGTATACTGATGTCAAAGCATGGAAGATAGAACTTGCCGGAGCAAAGAACAATGCGCAAGTTCCGGTTACTTCCGGACCACCTTCTTTTGATAGTTATGCTATGCCGGAGCCTCCGCTCGAACCACAGCAAAACAACTGGAGCGATGATATGCCTTTCTGATCGTTGATAAATGAAAGATAATTGTTGGAATAATACTTTCTTGAGTTTGGTTGCCAAAGACTTGATTGGTCGGTTTGGCACAGACTTGTCTAAAGTAAATGTAGTTTTCCCCAGTATCAGGGCAAGTTTGTTCTTCAATAATTGTCTTTCTCGATACGTACAGAAACCTTTATGGGCACCCAAATACAGTTCGATAGATTCTATCTTTGAACAAGTAACCGACATACGAAAAGGAGATTCTATTTTATTAATAGGAGAGCTTTACCAAGCTTATATAAAGGTGTACAACAAATACGCTTCTTCGCCCAGTTCGGAAACTCTCGATGAGTTTTTCTTTTTTGGAGAAGTACTACTTAATGATTTTAATGACATTGATAAAAACTTAGTTAATCCTCATTTATTATTCAGTAATTTACAAGATCTAGATCAACTTAAAGACGATTTTAGTCATCTTTCTCCGGAACAATTGGAAGCTTTGCAACAAAGATTTGCTCTTTCTTTTCAAGGAGATACTCCTTTGAAAAATGCTTTTTGGAACATTTGGAACATTTTGGGCGAAGTTTATCAAGAATTTCAACAACGTCTCCGAAATAAACAGATAGCTTACTCGGGAATGTTGATGCGATCGGTGGTTGAAAGCGAGGAAATTTTGTTTCGCGACGAAAACTATGCCTTCGTAGGCTTTAATGTTCTGAATAAATGCGAAGAAGAAATTTTTGTTCGACTCAAAGATCGTTCGGTTTTTTATTGGGATTACGACAAGTATTATATTAATACCGAAGCCGGACGCTTTATTAAGAAAAATATACGCCGTTTTGGTTCGGCTTTAGACGCAGATGTTTTTGATTCTTTCTTAAGTTTTCCGAAACAGATTACATTTGCTGCCTCACCTTCCGAAACAGGACAGGCATCTATCATCCCAACTTGGATAGATTCGCTTCGGAAACAAGAATCTTTCTCCAATCCGGATACGGCAATTGTTTTATGCAACGAGGGGATATTACCTACCGTTATGCATTCTATCCCTTCGGATAAAGTAAAAGATATTAATATTACGATGGGTTTTCCCATCACTCAAACGCCGATAAGTAGTTTTCTGTCGGCTCTTACGGAAATGCAAACCGTAGGATACCTTCAGTCGTCTAAAACCTATCGTTATCGTTTCGTATTGCCCGTATTGCGCCACCCCTATACACAACTACTCTTCCCCGAAGCCAAAGAAGTGGAACAAGAGATACTGAAAAACAATGTCTTTTTCCCGGATATAAAAGTATTGCGAAGCGAGTTGCTTTTTTCTTACGCCGATACTCCCGAGATGTTGGCAAAATATCTGTTGACAATAGTTCAACAGTTGGGTTTTCTTTTTGGAGAAGAGCAGTCGTTTGCCGATCCTTATAAAGATTTGTACAACGAATCTATTTTTCGTTCCTTTCAAGTTTTGAATCGTCTTTATGGTTTATTGACAACAGAGAACTGGGAAATAGAAAAAATTACTTTCTTACGACTGATAAAAAAGCTACTTTCGACGGTTAAGATCCCTTTTCATGGCGAGCCGGTCAAAGGATTGCAAATAATGGGAGTATTAGAAACTCGGACTTTGGATTTTCGCCATCTGTTAATGCTTAGTACTAACGAAGGGTTTATGCCCGGAGGAAGCAGCGATAATTCGTTTATCCCGGAATTTTTACGTAAACATTTCGGACTTAGTACGCTTGATCATCAAGATGCTATTTATGCTTATTATTTTTATCGCTTAATACAACGCGCCGAAACAATTACTTTGGTCTACAATACAGATAAAACACAAACCGGAAAGGCAGAAATTAGCCGGTTTCTTCTCCAAATGCTCATAGAACCACAACTACAACAGCAAATAAAACGCTTTACTCTGAAAGCAGATGTGCAGCCTTGGCAAGGACAATCAATCTCAGTCCCCAAAGACAAGGATATTATGGATAAAATACACCGATTGTTTGATTTGTCTGTAAATCCGGATGCCAAAGTATTATCTCCTACTGCCCTAAATACCTATATTTCCTGTTCGTTTAAGTTTTATCAGCAGTATATTCAAGGTATTAAAGCACCCAACGAAATGTCTGACGAGTTGGATAACTCAGTCTTCGGAACCATCTTTCACCGTGCTGCCGAATTATTATACAAACAGATAGGGCATATCCCTGAGTCTCAGAAACGATTCAATGCTTTTGAAGTGCAAGTTCAGCATTTAGAGCCTTATCTTACAGCTCCGCATTTGATCGAAAAATTGGTTACTCGTGCTTTTGCTTGCGAATTTTTTAAGAAAGAAACGGTAAGCATGGAAGACTTTGACGGGCAGCAGTTGATAAAACACAAGATTATTTGCCATCTGATAAAGCGACTTGTGAATCTTGATAAGCAACGCGCTCCGTTTACTATTCATGGACTTGAATATTGGTTAGATTCTCCGATGAGTTTTGACCAAGAAGCCACACAAGTTAAAGTAGGAGGTATTATTGATAGACTTGAAGAGAAAGAAGGTAAGTTTTATATTGTCGACTATAAAAGCAGCGGCTCGGCCAAAAACTACAAAACAATTGCCGAACTTTTCGAACAAAAAGACAAACGTGCTCCTCATGTTTTTCAAACTTTTGTTTATGCAACATTATTTATTGCTGAGAAGAATGTCGCAGTTCCGGTTATTCCTGCCCTTATTTATTTGCAAAATGCTGCACAAGAAAACTACTCTCCGGTTATTTCTTACAATAAGTCCCCAATAGAAGATTTCCGTAATTTATATTTAGAGTTCGAAGATGAACTAAAAACACTTCTATCGCAACTGTTTGATCCTTGTGGTTCGTTTTGCCAAACCGATATTCGCTCTACTTGCGAGTATTGCGATTTTCGCGAGATGTGTAATCGTTGACGATTTCATTTCTCAACTATTTATCTTACCTTTGCGGCCGCATTAAATCAAAAGGTATGCTGATAGTAGAAGGCTTAAAAGTAGAATTTGGAGGACAAACTCTGTTCGAAAACATCAATTTTATAATCAATAAAAAAGATAAGATCGCATTGGTCGGAAAGAATGGTGCCGGAAAAAGCACTATGCTTAAAATATTGGCTGGTGTAAATAAAAATTTCAAAGGAACTGTTACGGGACCAGATGGTATGACTGTGGGGTACTTGCCGCAAGTTATGCAAATTTCGGACGTGCGAACGGTGCGAGAAGAAGCATCACAAGCCTTTGCTCCTATCTTCCGGTTGAAAGAAGATATTGAAGAAATGAACAAACAGTTGGAAATCCGGACCGATTACGAGTCAGATGATTATGCAAAACTAATCGATCGTTTTACAATGGCACATGAACGACTTGCAGGTATCGAAGAAACTAACTTCGAAGGAGAAGTCGAAAAGACTCTAATTGGACTAGGATTTAAACGAACTGATTTGGATAAACCGACAGCAGAGTTTAGTGGAGGATGGAGAATGCGCGTAGAGTTGGCCAAACTTCTTTTACAAAATCCGGATGTTATGCTACTTGATGAGCCAACAAATCATTTGGATATAGAAACTATTGGCTGGTTAGAACAATTTATTGCAACACAAGCTAACGCGGTTGTACTTATTTCTCACGATAGAAAGTTTATCGATTCGGTAACTACTCGTACAATCGAATTGACTTTAGGGCGTATTTATGATTATAAAGTTAGCTTTACTGCCTATCAACAGCTTCGGGAAGAACGCCGGCAACAACAACTTCATGCATGGGAAGCGCAACAGAAACAAATACAAGAAATAGAAGAGTTTATAGAACGCTTTAGAGCTCAAGCTGCGAAAGCCGTACTTGTCCAATCTCGGGTTAGACAATTGGAGAAAATGGAGCGTGTTCATATCGACGAAGAAGATAAGTCTCACATCCGGATAAAGTTTCAACCGGCAATTCGTTCAGGAAATTATCCATTAACAGTTGAAAGTTTAACAAAGTCATACGATGACTATCTCGTTTTTGAAAACGCAAATTTAATGATTTCACGAGGAGATAAGGTGGCTTTGGCTGGAAAGAATGGAGAAGGAAAGTCAAGTTTTGTAAAGTGTGTAATGGGAGAGACCGATTATATAGGAACAGTTATGCTGGGACATAATGTAAAAATTGGTTATTTCGCACAAAATCAAGCACAGTTATTAGATGAAGATCTTACAGTATTTGAGACTATCGACCAAGTTGCCGAAGGAGATATTCGAACTCAAATACGAAATATTCTCGGTGCTTTTATGTTTGGACGAGACGACTCGGATAAAAAGGTTCGAGTTCTATCAGGAGGTGAACGTACTCGTTTAGCTATGGTTAAACTTTTGCTCGAACCTGTCAACCTTTTAATACTTGATGAGCCGACTAATCACTTGGATTTGAAAACAAAAGAAGTGTTGAAGCAAGCTCTTTTGGATTATGACGGAACAATTATTTTGGTTTCGCACGACCGGGACTTCTTAGACGGATTAGTAACCAAAGTATATGAATTTGCCGACAAACGTGTTCGCGAACATATTGGAGGAATTTACGATTTCTTAGCAAAGAAACAGGTTTAAGTTCTAATCTCTATCCGAATTTTAGACGAATACTTCGTCCTTTTCGCAATAAATTGTACTTTTATGCTCTATTATATAGAGAGCTTGATTTGTATGATTGCAAATATTCCATATCGTTTTTTTGTACTTCGAATATTACTTTTCTTCGGATTGTTTTATTCTTGGGGAAACATATCGGCACAAACTGATTTTAAGAACGAGATTCCCGAATATGTAATTACTCAACATGGGGATACTATACGGACAATGATCGTTGGCGATGTTTATATTTATCCAAAACAAGCATTTAAAAACGAAAAACAAGAAGAACGGTATAATAAATTAGTACGCGATATTAAAAAAACACTTCCTTATGCTAAAATGATCTATGCAACCTTGATAGAAACCTACGAATATATGCAAACTTTACCCGATGATAAGGCACGGGAAGCTCATATGAAACGAATGGAGAAAGAACTTTATGCCGAATATAAGCCGGTATTGAAAAAAATGACTCTTTCGCAAGGTAAATTGCTTATTAAGTTGATAGATAGAGAATGTAATCAGACGTCTTATACTTTAATTAAAACTTTTCTTGGCTCGTTTAGAGCAGGGTTTTGGAATATTTTTGCCAGTATGTTTGGTGCAAGTCTGAAATCAGAATGGGATCCGGACGGTAAAGACGCAAATGCCGAAAGAATAATACAGATGGTCGAATTAGGACTAATCTGAACTTTTCTGAATTAAGTTAATCTCTTGAAAAACTCCCAAATGATAATTCCTGAAGTGACGGAAACATTAAGCGAATGTTTTGTTCCAAATTGTGGAATCTCAACACAAAAATCACATTGATCCATAACTTCTTGTGCAACTCCTTTTACTTCATTGCCTAATACAACGGCATATTTCGCTTCGGATAAAGTTAGATCGTTAAGCATCGTTGAGTTTTCTGCCTGTTCGATAGTAACAATTTGGTAACCCTCTTCCTTTAATTTACAAATAGCCTCATTTGTATTTTCGAAATATTTCCAAAAAACGGTATCTTCGGCTCCGAGTGCAGTTTTATGTATTTCCGCATGAGGAGGTGTAGCTGTTATTCCGCAAAGATATACGGCTTCTACTAAAAAAGCATCGGATGTACGGAAAACAGATCCTATATTATGCATGCTTCGCACGTTATCAAGAACAACAATAAGAGGAATTTTTTTTGTCTTCTTGAACTCTTCCGGCGTGATCCGGTTCATTTCTGTGACTTTAAGCTTTCTCATCTTCTTTTGTCTTGAATACAAGGGCATATAATTTCATCTGCTTCAGCATAGATACTAATCCGTTGGAGCGGGTAGGGGAGAGATGATTTTTTAGTCCAATGGCATCAATAAAATAAAGGTCGGCATGAAGGATTTCGTTGGGTGTATGTCCGGATAATACTCTAATCAATAAGGAAACAATTCCTTTTACGATAACAGCATCGCTATCTCCTTTGAAAAAGACTTTTCCGTCGAGATATTCTGCCTCTAACCAAACACGACTTTGACAACCTTCTATTATATTTTGAGGAGTTTTATATTGCTCTTCAAGCGCGGGTAATTCATTTCCCATTTCGATTAATAAAGCATATTTGTCCATCCAGTCGTCATATACCGAAAACTCTTCGATGATGTTGTCTTGTATTGTATTTATTGATTCCATTATTCGTGATATATTACGTGTAGTACGGTTTGACCTACTGCATACATTGTTTCTTTACTGATTGATTCCATATTATCGTCTAATGTATGCCAGTAAGAACCAAAGCCTTTTTTTGTATTTGGGTCTTGTTGGATAATATCTATACAAGGAATATGCCGATGTTGGTTTACATAAACGTGATCATCTTCAATTCCTCCACCCAATTGGTTAATAAAGTAGTTGGAAAATCCAAGATTTGCGGCCGTTTGCCAAACTTTATCCACTATATGCTTGGCATAATAGACCGAATTATGTTCTCGATAAAATTTTGCATCTTTAGCACTTACCATATCTAATAGCATTCCATAACGAGCTTGATAGTTAGGAATGTGTGGGTTTTGTGCCCAATATTCCGATCCTAAACACCAACCTGTAGAAGAAGATCCTAATCGTTCGAATGTGGGAGTTCCCCAATCTTCAGCATCGAAAAATATAATATCGATTCCTATATTAGTTTCTTGCAAAGCAATATTGCGAGCAATTTCAAGTAATACTCCACAAGCGCCGGCTCCATCGTTTGCTCCGTCTATCGGAGTGTGATGATTTTTCGAATCAGAGTCTTCGTCGGCAAAAGGACGAGTATCCCAGTGGGCACATAACAATATTCTATTCCCTTTATTAGGAGAAAAAGAGCCGATAATATTCCGTGCTTCCAGTTTGATATTATTATATGTATAGAGTTCTATTTCTTGTTCGAATACTTGGGCTCCATGTCTGCGTAGTTCGTTTGCTAAATAGTCACCTCCAAGCTTATGTGATTCGCTGTTTGGAACTCTTGGACCGAAAGATACTTGCTTTTCTGTGTAATAATAAGCACTATCTGCGTTGAAAGAAGGCACTTTTACTTCCTGTTTCGTTTCGGGAGAAGAATTATTTGGCTTGGAAGAGCATGCCGAAAATAGGAAACAGCAAACAACAAGTAGTAGATAATAAGTCGAGTTGATTAAAGATGTGCTCATGTATCTATTTATTTTTATTGATTCTTACTGATTGAACGATATTCATAACTCGTATAAAATTGCCTCCCCAAATCTTTGTTATCTCAGTTTCGGTATATCCTCGACGTAATAGTTCGAGAGTTATTTGTATAACTTCGGTAACGTCTTGAAGTCCACTAAAACCTCCGCCGCCATCAAAGTCGGATCCGATGCCTACATGGTCGATTCCTACTAAACGAACAATGTGGTCGATGTGATCGATAGCTTTACTTACATTAGCCCGACCATCTTTTTCTATAAAATATTTGTATAATCCGATCTGAATAACTCCGCCTTTGTCAGCTATCGCTTTAATTAAATCGTCGGAAAGGTTGCGAGAATGATTTGCTATTGTTTTTGCTGACGAATGCGACGCTATTATTGGGTATTTACTTGTTTCTAAAACGTCAAATGATGTTTTTTCGCTCGTATGAGAAATATCTATGATGATACCTAAGCGGTTCATTTCGCGAACTACTTGCTTCCCGTATTCACTTAATCCATTATGCGTACGGTTTCCTTTGTGTGAGTCGCAAATGTTGTTGTCTCCGTTGTGCGAAAGCGTAATGTAAACGACCCCAATATCAGCTAATCGTTTTAGATTATCTAAATCTTTTCCGATGCCATATCCGTTTTCTAATCCGAGTAGAATAGCTTTTTTATTCTCTTTCTTGATTCTTTTCAAATCATCACCGGTATAAGCTTGCTCGACTTGTTTGCAGTTGCTGATTTGTGAACGTAATGTGTTCAGAGTAGAAAAAGTATAATCGGTCGCTTTTTTTTGTTCTTTGTCGGATAAAGAGCCTTGAGGAATATAAGCTACCATAATAGTGGCATCCAACATTCCTTTTTTCATCTTAGGAACATCAACTTTTATCTGATAATCTACAATGCAATCTTCGCTATCTCCTAAATCTTTCGGGTTAACTTTGATTATTCCGTTGTCTTTTCCTATATCTATTCCATATCGAAAATACATTGGAGTATCAGTATGCGAATCTAATGTAATTATTCTTTGATGAATCTCTTTTGCGCGACTATATAAATCAGCTTCAGATACAAAATGTTGAAAAATAGCTTTCATATCCGGATTTTCTGCTACTGCCATATTTTCAGGATGCCATTGTACTCCCATCATAAAATAGCCTTCTTCTGATTCGAAAGCTTCGATAATTCTGTCCGGAGCAAATGCTGTTGCAATAAATCCGGGAGCAATGTTCCCGATTGCTTGATGATGAAAAGAATTAACCAATAATTCTTTTTTTGAAATAATAGAAAAAAGCTGAGAGTCTTCTTTTATCGAGACAGTATGAGTACCAATTTCTCGAGGTTCTTGTTGGCTGTGGATAATGTTGGACGGAACAATCGACGGAATGTCTTGTATTAAATTTCCTCCCAGCGCAACATTCATCACTTGCATACCACGACATATCCCCAGTATGGGTATTTGTTTTTCTTTTGCCAGTTGAACTAAATGAATATCATAAATATCTCTTTCCGTGTCAAAGTCTGTTACGGAAGGATGTAGCTCTTCTCCGAAGAATGAAGCATTAATATCTCCTCCTCCTGATAGTATCAAGCCGTCTAATCGGGAAAGAATTTGGTCTAATTGATACTTAGATGTGTTGAGAGGGATAAGAATAGGAATCCCTCCTGCTTTAATAACCGCATTAACATATGCGTTAGAAATGCAGGAGAGACCTTCTTTGTGATTGACTGATAAGCCAACAAGCATGCTATTAAGCGTCAATATTAGCGTAAGTAGCGTTCTCTTCGATAAATTCACGACGAGGAGCAACTTCTTCACCCATAAGCATGGCGAATACATAGTCTGCATCGGCCGCATTATCAATAGTTACTTGTCTGAGTGTACGCTTTTCCGGGTCAAGTGTTGTGTCCCAAAGTTGCGTTGCGTTCATTTCTCCAAGACCTTTATACCGTTGAGTGTGTACCGCGTTTTCATTTCCGTCGGCATAACGGTCGATAAATGCTCTTCTTTGTTGCTCATCCCAGCAATATTCTTCTGTTTTTCCTTTTTTCATCAAATAGAGTGGTGGAGTTGCAATATAAACGTACCCCATTTCTATTAATGGTCGCATATGACGGAAGAAGAATGTTAAGATAAGAGTTGCGATATGGCTACCATCTACGTCGGCATCGGTCATAATTACTACTTTATGATAACGAAGTTTCTCCAAGTTCAATGCTTTACTATCATCTGCTGTTCCGATAGTAACACCTAATGCGGTATATATATTGCGAATTTCTTCACTTTCTAATACTTTATGGGGCATCGCCTTTTCTACATTCAAAATCTTTCCTCTTAAAGGTAAGATAGCTTGAAACTGACGATCTCGTCCGCTTTTAGCAGTTCCTCCTGCAGAATCTCCCTCGACAAGAAATATCTCACATTTTTCGGGATCTTTATTTGAGCAGTCGGCCAACTTACCTGGTAATCCGCCTCCGGAAAGAGGAGATTTTCGCTGTACCATTTCTCTTGCTTTGCGAGCCGCCGCACGAGCCGTAGCAGCTAATATTACTTTATCGACAATGGTTTTTGCTTCTTTCGGATGTTCTTCCAAGAAGTTTCCTAAAGCTTCGCTTAAAGCCATATCAACAGCTCCGATAACTTCGTTGTTTCCGAGCTTTGTTTTTGTTTGTCCTTCGAATTGAGGCTCTTGTACTTTGATAGAAATGATAGCAGTTAGTCCTTCTCTGAAGTCGTCTCCGTTAATTTCTACTTTTGCCTTTTCCAAAAGCTTGGTATCTTCGGCGTATTTTTTCAGAGTACGAGTTAAACCTCTACGGAATCCGGCTAAATGTGTACCACCTTCAATTGTATTAATGTTATTTACATACGAGTGAACGTTCTCGTTGTAAGAAGTATTGTAGGTTAATGCTACTTCGACCGGGATGCCTTGTTTTTCTGTTTGGATATGAATAACGTCGCTAATTAGAGGTTCTTTTGCCGAGTCGATAAAGGACACAAATTCTTTTAGTCCTTTTTCTGAGAAAAATACCTCATGTTTGAAGCTTCCGTCTTCACGAACAGCACGTTTGTCGGTCAGTTCGAGTCGTACTCCGGCATTAAGATAAGCCAATTCTCTCAAACGTTTTGCTAAAATATCGTATTTATATTCACTAACGATAAATATAGAGCTATCGGGTTTGAAAGTAATAATTGTACCTCTGTAAGAAGTTTCTCCAAGTGTCTTGATGTCGTAAAGTGCTTTTCCGCAAGAATATTCTTGAGTGTATATTTTTCCGCCTCTATGTACCTCAGCTTTTAGTAGAGTTGACAAAGCATTAACACAAGATACACCAACTCCGTGTAGACCTCCGGATACTTTATACGAATCCTTGTCGAATTTTCCACCAGCATGTAGTACGGTTAATACTACTTCTAGTGCCGACTTTTGCTCTTTTTCGTGGAAATCAACAGGAATACCTCGTCCATTATCTTTTACAGTTATTGAATCATCTTCGTTAATTATGACTTCTATGTTGTTACAATGGCCAGCAAGTGCTTCATCAATGGAGTTATCTACTACTTCGTATACTAAATGATGAAGTCCTTTTTCACCCACATCTCCAATATACATGGCCGGACGTTTCCTTACTGCCTCTAAGCCTTCTAGTACCTGGATGCTATCTGCTGAATACTCATTGTGGACTGATTGTAATTGATCGCTCATTTTATTCGTCTCAGTATTTTATTTCTGTTATTTATAAATCATGCAAAGATACAAAAAATATACGATAAAACGGCAACTTGAGCGATAGAAGTTGATAAATTAAATCGCTTATTTTACGACTTGAAATGCTTGTTTTATAACTTCTTTGCTTTTGCTGTATCTTGCGGATAAAGTTGTTGTATCTTTTGGGTGAAGTTGTTGTATCTTTTTAAACTTTTCTGTACAGAAAATAAAAAAGTTCTAGTAAAACTTTGTCGGAAAGATACCATTTGTTGACGAGAAAGATTTGCAATGCTATATGCTTTCTTTTGATTATTAAAAGGATGGCAAAATGTAACTGATTGTGTTGATATTGTAGCATTTTGTCTTGAAAAGGTCGGTTTGTTTATTAAAAGTTGTACATTTGCACGATAATAAACCAACTAAAACTGATTAATCAATGAAACGTACTGGTATCGAGTCGAAGTTCGAAGATCTTAAGGCATCTGTAGGTAATACTCCTCTCTTCGAAATTTCATTCGAGTATAAAGGTAGGGCGCGAAGATTGTTTGCTAAGGCAGAATATTACAACTATACGGGTAGCATTAAGGATAGGATTGCTTGGTATATACTAAAACAGGCATACGAGACGGGAGAACTGCGTCGGGGAATGAAGATACTTGAAGCAACGAGTGGTAATACCGGGATAGCTTTAAGCGCTTTTGCTTGTTTACTCGGACATGAAGTTGTTATATATATGCCGGATTGGATGAGTTCGGAAAGGATAAATCTGATCAGAAGTTTTGGTGCAAACGTTCGTCTTGTATCATCATTGGAGGGAGGTTTTCGTGGAAGTATAGAGATGGTGGAGCTTGAAAAAGAAAAAATACCGGATCTTATTTTCCTTCCGAGACAATTTGATAACCAATATAATAGTGAAACTCATTATAATACTACGGGTCCGGAGATCGTTGATCAGTTAAACTTGGTCGGACTTGTACCGGATGGATTCGTAGCCGGTGTAGGAACCGGAGGTACGGTTATGGGAGTGGGGCGTTATCTGAAAGATAAATTGGGAAAAAATACTAAGGTGTTTCCTTTAGAACCCTCTAATTCGCCAACACTTACAACGGGTTATAAAATTGGGAAACATAGGATACAAGGTATCTCGGATGAGTTTATCCCTTCGATTGTTAACTTG
>JAJDGO010000083.1 GCA_030265685.1 Bacteroidales bacterium OttesenSCG-928-M11 | reverse complement strand
AAGACGATGAAAAGAATCGTATTCATAATGAGTCCGTTCCGAATCAATTTGACTGTAGTTCAATAATCCGGAAGGGTGGTAATTATATTGAGAGAAATAAAACTCCATTCAACTGTTTTATCAATCAATCAAAGGTACAAATAATTTAGAGAAATGAAAGTTTCCTTATCTTTTAAAACTTTTCTGTACAGAAAATGTCCTAAGTTCTAATATAACTTTGGTCAAGTTTTAGTATAACTTTGAAAAATTTTACTATCTAATTTTTATTCGGTCAATTTTAATTGACCTCATGGATTGACTCTTGTTTGGAAAATAAAAAGAGAGGTAAAAATGCAAACGGAACAAAGAATATCCTTTTCAATGTGATCGATGCCTATATTCAAAACTAAATTGGCTTTCAGCAAGTAAAAATCCCGCCGATCATAAGACCAACGGGATTTCCTGTTTTCGACTAGCGTTTCTTCTTTTGCTTTATCCTCTCCATATATTCTTTCCAACCTTTTTCGTTACGCCAAATCCATTTTTCTTCTTTTAGCCAGCAGTCGGAAGGAGGAAGTGAATCTGCAGGGAAGAAATGATAATCAAAACCATCTACCCAAGGACTATTCCGTTCATAATATTTTTCAGCACTCTTTAGGATTGATTTCCAAAATATTTTCTTTATGGTTGTTCTATTAATAATTTTATAGCGTTCTTCAGATAAAGACCAGCCTTTCCAAAAACTTCCTTTGTCATATCCATACACAACAATTGTGTCATTTTTCACTTGATAAACTCCCCAATAACTTCCCCAGCGAAATTGTTCGTTTTTTTTCCAACTAACAATATTCTTGAGCAGATTTTTTTTTATTTCATCTTCAGAAACAGCTTCTTTAAATGAGACAGCAGCACATGTCCCATCTTCGAAAAGAATAAGTCCTCCATCCAATTGGTAATCAGGAACAGCATAATATCCTCCAATCTCAATAAAGTCTCTAATATTAGTATTCTCTCCTTCTAATTTAATAGTCGACTTAGAAATCACTTCTTTCTTCTGCGAAGCACAAGAGAGAGAAAAAAGCAAACATATCAATAATAAAAAAACTCTCATAAAATATTATATTTAAGATTATCAATAATCCCATAATGAAAATGGGCTGCGGTATCCTGTGTAAAAATAACCTCCTCCTCTGAATTCGTCATATGACATATAGTAATTTTGATTACCAAATCCTTTATGGACTAAATTCTGAGTTAGATTATGAATTGTTTGATGACTGAGTCCCATACGTGTAATTTGATTTCCATGTCGATACCCAACCCATAGAGGAGCGGAATACACACGCCCATTCCACCAGGTTCCTTTCCCTTCATTTTTGTTTTTTCCAACAGGCCATGGTGGAACACAATTAGAGTTATCATCTAACTTACTTATATTAGGAGCTCCTTCGCTATCTTTTTCTCCCCAATTTGTGTAAAGATACGTCCCTACTGACCATTTTCCAATGGTTAATTCTGCAGCACTTGTCCGCCAACGGTCTTCTTTATCTCCCCATAAATCATTGGATATACTGAATGAATTGTGATTAAAAAATGCCGTATATGTACCTACTCTTTGAGGACCGAATTGTTGCTCCATTACTTCTGAACTTCCGTAATATGTCTGCCCGTAGCCTATTCCATATCCTTTATATGTTGTACTCGCATTCCATCCCCAATAAGTACTCCCAATACCAATGCCTCCGCCAATACTAAAATCCCCATTAGTATAAACTCCATTCACATTAATACTGCCAATCAATCCGCTTGCTCCCAATCCAAATCCGGGAGATATGCCTAGTCCAAAATGACTTCCTATTGGAATATACATTGTCGGCATAATTTGATTGGCAACTGCACTAATTCCCATGCTACCTACTTGGGTCCATGTTGCATTGGTTATTGCCCCGGTTGCGAGACCAGCAGTATTATAGCCTAACCATGCAGAAGCAGCACCCATTCCTCCTGCGGCAATAGCACTCCAACCCCAGTTACCTGTTGAAATTCCATGTCCAACATAACCAACTGCAAACCCGACTGCAGCAATCAATAAATCATCTATTCCAAACCACTCTCCACTTGGGTCTGTATATAATAGAGGATTGTTTAAACAATAACTATATCGATT
>JAJDGO010000082.1 GCA_030265685.1 Bacteroidales bacterium OttesenSCG-928-M11 | reverse complement strand
CAATATTTAAAGAGACTGAAGCTACAGACTGTAAACCCTTGCCCGAAGTTACTTGCAAATATTCCAGCTTTATACGATCTGTATCCAAACGTTCTTTGCCCGCCAACATCAATATGTCATCATCGTTAATATCTTTCTTTTTATCGGCCAAAGTCAAAAACTCTTTATAAACATTATCTAATTTTTCTTGAGATAGGTTTACTCCTAAAACATTAAGACGATGTTTTAATGCTGCACGACCGCTTCGAGCTGTTAATGTAAGGGTGCTATCATCAATTCCAAGATCGCTCGGATCCATTATTTCATAACTTGTCCGATTTTTCAGTACACCATCTTGATGAATACCGGAAGAATGAGCAAAAGCATTCCTACCTACAACTGCTTTGTTTGGTTGAACAGGCATGTTCATCAAACTCGATACCATTCGACTAATTGGATATATTTGTTTTGTATTAATATTTGTCTCGATATTTAAATCTTTATGACATTTTAGGATCATTGCAACTTCTTCTATTGCTGTATTACCTGCTCGCTCTCCTATTCCATTAACCGTTACTTCTACCTGTCGAGCTCCATTAAGCACCCCTGAAATCGTATTAGCAGTAGCCATTCCTAAGTCGTTATGACAATGCGTTGATAAAATAGCTTTATGTATATTTGGAACATTGTCGATCAGATATTTTATTTTCGCTCCATATTCTGTTGGCAAACAATAACCGGTTGTATCCGGAATATTAACAACGGTTGCACCAGCTTTAATAACAGCTTCAACAACACGAGCTAAATATTCATTATCTGTTCTCCCGGCATCTTCACAATAAAATTCAACATCCTCAACGTACTTTTTGGCATATTTAACACAAGCTATCGCTTGCTTTAATATTTCATCTTGAGTTGAATTAAATTTGTGTAAGATATGATATGGTGATGTTCCTATTCCGGTATGAATACGTTTACGTTTTGCATATTGTAATGCTTGAGCCGCACAATCAATATCTTTTTCTACGGCACGAGTCAACGCACATATAGTTGGCCAAACCACTGCTTTTGATATCTCAACTACCGAATTAAAATCTCCTGGACTAGAAATCGGGAAACCTGCTTCTATTACATCAACTCCAAGATTCTCCAAAGCTTGTGCTATCTGAATTTTTTCAATAGTATTCAACTGACAGCCTGGAACTTGTTCGCCATCTCTCAATGTTGTGTCAAAAATATACAATCTATCACTCATAATAAATTTGCTTTAATATTTCTTGTACTCTATAAGAAAAAAACCTTCCCCGACGAAGCGAGAAAGGTTTTTTGATCCTTATGTCTATTGCTATACAACACTCCCACTTCAGCTTGTTTGACACAAGAGAATAATAATACTGAGAATGAGGTTACTAACAATAAATGTATTCATTATAAAGTCAATTATCGACGACAAAGTTATAAACTATTTTTCAATACGCAAGTAATACACATAAATAATTTATAATTTATCAGAAATCCGACACTTTATTTACGAATTAATTAGATATTTGCATCACGCATATCTCCTGTTTTATTTAGAGCCATATGAAAAGACAAAGCAGCTTCTACTGATTGAGGAGTATGTCCTTGAGGAGCTTTCTCTATATATTTCCTTAAAGCATCTTTATATTGAGGATCAACACAGTTTTCTATTATGCGTTCTGCCTTTTGAATAGGCGAAAGTCCACGCAAATCAGCCACACCATGTTCAGTTACTAATATCTTCACCGAATGTTCGCTATGATCTACGTGCGATACCATCGGAACTATTGCCGATATTTTACCATCTTTTGCAGTAGAAGGTGCAGTAAAGATCGAAAGATAAGCATTACGACAAAAATCTCCGGAACCACCAATACCATTCATCATCTTACAACCTGAAATATGAGTAGAATTAACATTGCCGAAAAGGTCGACTTCAATTGCAGTATTAATTGAAATTAAACCCATACGACGAGCTAACTCAGGACTATTTGATATTTCTTGAGGACGAAGTACTATTTTATCTTTGAAAAAATCTAAGTCGGAATATATCTTTTCCAAAGCCGGAGTACTTACAGTCAACGAACATCCCGAAGCAAAAGTAACTCGACCTTCTTTCATCAAATCAACAACTGCATCTTGGATAACTTCTGTATATACTTGGAAAGGAGGAATTTCTTCATTTTGTCCCATTGCTCCCAACACAGCATTAGCAATATTTCCAACTCCCGACTGAACAGGAAGAAAACTATTAGGTATACGGCCTGCTTTGATTTCAGAAGA
>JAJDGO010000081.1 GCA_030265685.1 Bacteroidales bacterium OttesenSCG-928-M11 | reverse complement strand
CGAAGAACTGGGAGTCAAAATGCTTGGGAATGTTGTTAAAAACGACTCGACTTATATAGGTATTGACGGAATGGTATTTCCCGTAAAAAAAGAAATAGACCTCAATTTCTATCCCAAAAACGCTGATGCATCATTCCTTAGAAAATATATCGGAAGCATTGCCAAAGATTTTTCGGGAGAAGGAAGCGGAGAAATACGACTCTTTGGGTATTGGAACGAACCTACATTAGAAGGGAAAGCCTATATGCGTAATTGCCGGTTCGGAATTGAATTTTTAAATACATATTATACTTTCTCTGATACAATTTACTTTGCTCCGGATCGATTTGAGATTAATAATGTAAAATTATTCGACGATAAAAACAACTCGGGATATGTAACAGCTTATGCAAAACATAACTTATTAAAAGACTTTACATACCAAGCAAATGCCAACTTTCAAAATCTTTTGCTTTTTAATGCAAACGAAAATATGAATTCGGCTTTCTATGGAACAGTTTTCGGCTCAGGATCCGGGATGATAAAAGGGACAGAAAAGGAAATAAATATTTCGGCCAATGTCCAAAATACAGATGACTCTAAGATTACTTTAAATTTCATGGATAAGCCGGAAGTTATTGACCATAATTTTATTTTATTCGTCGACCGAGATACACAAGATGACCCTCAAAACAATTCCGAGAAACAAGGAGGAGAACAACGAAAAATAAATCCTCTAAGTAATTCCGGGATGGAGTTAAATCTGGACTTAAAGCTGGTTGTCAATGAAGATGCAACAATAGAAGTAATAATGGATCCGGTAAGTGGAGATAAAATATCAACATTAGGGCGAGGAGTTTTAGATGTACAGTATGGAACAGACACTCCACTGCGTATCTTTGGCAAATATACCATTGCGGAAGGGAAATATGACTTTAGCCTTGAACAACTCTATTTTCTTCATTTCAATATTCACGAAGGAAGTTCTATCTATTTCAAAGATGATCCATATACGGCAGAATTAGATGTAAAAGCCGCCCACACAGTCCAAGCAAGTTTAAGTGATCTTTCGACTCAATTGCTTGATTATTCGACACGAAGTAAAGTCCCGGTAGATTGTGTTATTAATTTAAGCGGATTGTTAGAGCGTCCGGAAATATCGTTCGACATAGAGTTGCCCGGAGCAACAGCCGAATTGGAACGGCAAGTAAAAAGTTATATCCGCACAGATGATATGATGAACCGGCAAATACTCTATCTTTTAGTTCTGAGCAGGTTCTATACACCTCCCGAATTTGCCGATGCTGACAGGAATAACGATTATTCGTTATTAACAGCAACTCTTTCTACCCAACTATCGAATATTTTGGGGTCGATTACCGATAAAGTTCAAGTAGGAACACAGTTTCATCATTCCAACGAAGGAGATTTTACCAGTACAGAAGTAGAATTAATGCTCTCAAGTTCTTTTGTAGACAATCGATTAATCATATATGGTAACTTCGGATATATAGATAATCCGTACATTAACGACAACAACACGCCGCTGGTAGGAGATTTTGATGTTGAATATAAGCTCACAAAAAATGGAGATATTCGATTAAAAGGATTTAATCATTATAATTATCGCTATTATTATAGTCAAAGTCCGCAATGGACACAAGGAGTCGGCGTCCTTCTTCGGAAAGACTTCGATCATTTTATGGATTTATTTCGTAAGAAAAAGAAAGTACAGAGCAACGAAACAAGCGAATAGTTTTAATAAGATATTAAACCAATTAGGATATTTCGGGTTTAAACAAATAGATACAAGCCGACAAATACATATAAAACATATAAAAGATGAAAAAAATATTATTTATTTTAGTAGCAATCGTATTACTTCAAGGATGTGTAACTTCCGGATACAGGACTTACGACATAAAAGACTTAAGAGTTGGAATGACTCGCTACGAAGTAGAAAACTTAATTGGCCCGGCAGAAAGGGTTTTATCTATCCGATGGACAAATCTTGGGTACGAAGAGATTTTACAATATCGAAATTATTACAATCAATTATTTGCATTGGAATACATAGAAGGAATTTTAGTTGGGGCAGATTACATATATGATGGTGGTTGGTATCCAATGTATAACACTAGACCGGATTATGGAAGACCAGTATTCCCTTCACATTATAGTCCGAACAGGCCAGCTCCTGCTCCTCCTGCACACATAACTCCAAGTAGACCGAGCCACAGTAACAATAACTTGAAGCCGGCCAACCCACGAAATCCGACAAATAACCAGACAAACAGTTCGAATCAATCAACTTCTCGTCCGGCACAGAACTCCAATTCGTCGCGACAACAGAATACTCAGCAGAATTCTAATTCAAACTCCGGTTCATCCCGACAACAAAATTCTCAACAAAATTCGAATTCCGGCTCAGGTTCTTCTCGTCAGTCAACGA
>JAJDGO010000080.1 GCA_030265685.1 Bacteroidales bacterium OttesenSCG-928-M11 | reverse complement strand
GCATAAGATTGATCAAAACAAAACTCTTGTTCTTGGAGCAATCTATTCTCCTAAAACAAAAGTTACCGGCAACTTAAAAAAATGGGAACAAAGAGTTAGCGGATCGACTTCTATCGAAAGCTACGACTACTACACTACGAAAGACTCTGTTTTTGAAATGCCGGAAACAATTGGATTAGGAATATCTTTCAGCAAGAAAAACAAGTACACTATTGGGGCCGACATTCAATATCAAGGATGGGGAGATGCAAAGTTCTTCAACAAAAAAGACTCTTTATCTAACAGTTTAAAAATTAATCTTGGAGGAGAATTTATTCCGGACGCAACATCAAACAATGGACTCAAACGTATTCGTTATCGAGCAGGAGCTTATTATTCAGATTCATATGTAAATGTCAAAGGAAATGGATATAAAGAATATGGAGTAACTCTCGGTTTTGGATTTCCTGTTTATGATCGACGCTCTTTTATTAATTTATCTTTCGATTATACGGCGATACGTCCCGAAGCTTCATGGATGGTTGACGAACAATACCTTAAACTTACTGTAAGTTATACATTTAACGAATTGTGGTTCTTCAAACGAAAAATTCAATAGTCTTTATCTTACTCTGTTGCTTGTTGATGTTTAGCTGCAACAAGGACAACGGTGTTTCGACAATCAACATCGACGCAGACTTACTTCCATCTATTCATGCAGAAGGAATTACTACTTTTGTATCCGATTCAGGAATCACTCGATACAAGTTGGAAACAGAAATATGGGACATGTACACTCAAGCCAACGATCCTTATTGGTATTTTCCTGAAGGTATTTATCTTGAACGTTTTGATTCCCTATTTCAAGTAGAATTTAGTCTTAAAGCCGACACCGCTTACTTTTATGAAGCCAGAGAGCTATGGCATCTTATCGGAAATATATTTATTCAAAATCTGGAAGGAGAATCTTTCGAAACCGAAGAGTTATTTTGGGACAGTAAGAAACCGGCAACTTCTATTGACGCAGTATACACCGACAAACAAGTCCGAATCACACAACCTGAACGAATTGTAGTTTCTCAAGGATTAAGATCTAATTCTGCAATGAATAATTATCAACTCTTCAACATGGAAAGTGAGTTATATGTAAAAGAAGAAAAACTACAAAAAGATACAGAGGCTACCGATTCGATCGCAAAAACCAACGTAATCCAACCAATAGATTCTATTACTGAATGATTTCTTCCTTAATCTACATATTTATTTCTCTACTATTCTTAGCTTTCTTTTCCTCATCAAAGATAGCTTTCACGTCTTCGAATATATTATTGTTGGAGTTAGAGAATAAAAGAAAAGGACTAACAAACCGGATTGTTAATGTTTTTTTTACACATGCTACTATATTTAAGTCAACACTAACGATTGGATATATTGTTTCATTTATTCTATCAGCTTATCAGTTGATAGAACTATTAAGCAATACGCTGAGTCCAATCATTAATAATTCGGGATTATCTCTTTTAATTCAAATAATTACGACAACATTATTAATTCTTTTATTTGGAGAATATTTACCTCGACTCATTGCTTATATAAACCCAAATAGATACTTAAATATAGTTGCTTTACCTCTTTATATTTTTTATATCCTTTTATATCCAATATCCACTTTTACTCTTTGGGCAGGGTGGATAATCTCAAAAATATCAGGAGTAAAATATTCTATATCCGGAGAGTCTTCCACTTCGATAAGAGAAGAATTGGATCATTTTATCCAAAAAACAATTAAAGAATCAACAGAAAATAGCGAATTAGATCAAGAAATAAAACTTTTTCAGAATGCAATTGAGTTTTCATCATTAAAAGTTCGAGACTGTATGATTCCCCGTACAGAAATTATTGCTATAAATAAAAATGCAGAAATTAGTGAACTGACTAACTTATTTGTAAAAACAGGCCTATCCAAAATTGTTGTATACAAAGAAGAAATTGACAACATTATAGGTTATATTCATTCTTCAGAATTATTTGTACAGCGAGAAGACTGGACTAAATCAATTATTCCACTTCCTTTTATACCGGAAAATATGCAAGCAAATACTTTAATGAAGAATATGTTAGCAGAAAAAAGAAGCATGGCCGTTATAGTAGATGAGTTTGGAGGGACTGTTGGTATTATTACTTTGGAAGACTTAGTAGAAGAAATTTTTGGAGAAATAGAAGACGAACACGATACCCAAAACATTATTTCAAAACAATTAGGAGAAAATGAATATGTTATATCGGGAAGAATGGAAATAGATCAAATCAACGAAAAGTTCGAATTATCTATTCCCGAGTCAGACGAATATAAGACTATAGCAGGATACATTCTCAATCATCATCAAAACATACCTTATGTTCACGAAGTAATTCAAATAGATAGATACACCTTCAAAATAATAAAAGTTAGTCAGAATAAGATAGAACTCATACGTATGAAAATCAAC
>JAJDGO010000008.1 GCA_030265685.1 Bacteroidales bacterium OttesenSCG-928-M11 | reverse complement strand
AAGCTTATCGCCTGGCAGAGGAGCAATGATTTCTAAATCTAACTTCGATACGGGGTGTATGAATTGCGCTTTGCGCGAATGTAAACTGATTCCACCATCGGGGTTGGAACGAGGGAATCCGTATTTCAAATCGCCTTTGATAGGACAACCCATCTTGGCCAACTGGCAACGTATTTGGTGGTGACGCCCGGTCTTCAGATCGATCTCTAAGAGATAGTAATTGTCTGAACGGGCAATCATTTTATAATTAAGAATGGCTTTCTTTGAATGAGGTTTCTCCGTATCGTATGCATACGATTTGTTTTGTTTTTCGTTGCGAACAAGATAGTGGATCAATTGTCCCTCCTCTTGCGGCGGCCGGTTTTTCACTATCGCCCAGTATGTTTTCTTGATTTTTCCATCGCGAAACATTTCGTTCATCCGCGACAAGGCTTTACTGGTTCGTGCGAAAAGGACCAACCCGGAAACGGGTCGGTCCAATCGATGTGTAACTCCGAGAAAAACTTCTCCGGGCTTATTATATTTTTCTTTAATATAAAGCTTCACAATCTCGGATAGAGGTGTGTCGCCGGTTTTATCACCCTGAACTATTTCGGAGCAAGTTTTATTTACTGCTATGATATGATTGTCTTCGTAAAGAACGTTCATAGATTAATCGATAAACGGTATTAGGTATTCATTCCGCCACAAACGTGGATTACTTGTCCGGTTACATAAGCCGACAAGTCAGATGCCAAGAATAAAGCCGTATTGGCAACATCTTCCGGAGTTCCGGCACGACGCAAAGGGATTTGTTTTGCCCACTCGGTACGTACTTCATCAGACAATTGGTGTGTCATTTCTGTTGCAATAAAACCCGGAGCGATAGCATTGGCACGAATACCACGAGAGCCTAATTCTTTTGCGATTGATTTAGCTAAACCGATCATTCCGGCTTTAGATGCCGAATAGTTAGTTTGTCCGGCATTACCAGACACTCCTACTACCGAACTCATATTGATAATACTTCCTGCTTTTTGTTTCATCATTACCGGAGTAAGGGCATGGATGAAGTTGAAAGCAGACTTTAGGTTTACGTTAATAACCGAATCCCATTGTTGCTCTGTCATTCTCATCATCAAACCATCGCGAGTAATACCGGCGTTATTGATCAGAATATCTACACGTCCGAAGTCTTCTACAATAGTTTTAACTACTTGGTGCGTATCTTCAAAGTCAGCAGCGTTCGAAGCATATCCTTTTACTTTTACTCCTAAAGCAGCAATTTCTTGTTCGGTAGCTTTAGCGTTGTCGTCGATAGACAAGTCGGTAAAGGCGATGTTACAACCTTCTTCTGCAAAGCGAACGGCAATCGCCTTGCCTATACCACGTGCAGCTCCTGTAATAACTGCTGTTTTTCCTTCTAATAATTTCATCTGTAATTTGTTTTATTTTTTCTTTATTCCGTTATATAATAAGTTCACTATATCACTATTCGCTCGTATCCCCTGCTCGTTCTTTATCAAGGAAGAGTCGCGAATTATACCTCTTATGTAAGGAACTTCTAATCCTTTGAACGCATGATGCAATATCAGCGACATCGATTCGGTATCGTTTAGTTCGAATACTCCCGTCTCGACGCCCTCGTCCAAGATATATTTTATATACGATATTTCGCGAATATCAAATCCTTTCCGTACGTTTTCTACCCGCCATATATCACGAAAGAAGTCGGCACGAAGTGTTCCGTTCCTAAATACAACATCTTTAACTGTTTCTAAACGGATATGAATAAACTCCAACAACTTTTCATCTGCCGACATATCTTTCTCTACCACCGCTTGCAACGAATTATACAAGATAGCCAACTCGGACTGAATCACCGCATGATAGATATCTGTTTTGCTTTTGAAATAAGTATAGAGAGTTCTTCTTCCTTTCTTTGAAGCCAAAGCGATATCATTCATAGTTGTATTCTCCACTCCGATTCTTGCGAAAAGCTGACGGGCCACCTCTACTAATCTATCTCTTGTCTTTGCCATAGTTTCGGACATATTATTGCACACTCTATGAATGAGTGTGCAAATTTAAGTCTTAAATGTTATACATACAAGAAAATAAAAAAAAACTTCAAATAAATTTGCATATTAAAAATTTATGTCTACCTTTGCAATCCAATACCGCGGGGTGGAGCAGTTGGTAGCTCGCCAGGCTCATAACCTGGAGGTCGTCGGTTCGAGTCCTGCCCCCGCAACTAAATAAAAAGCATCTGATTTCTCAGATGCTTTTTTTGTGTTTTGTATTAGTTAGTTGTTTGGTTCGGGAACTAATAGTACTCTATTTCACGATTCATTATCATATTTCCAACAGTTTTTTGTGTCCAATTTCCGAAATCATCAAAACTAACATACTGCCAAGTAGATTTCTTTTTTATTATACCGTCTTGTAGCGTTGTCTTGATTTCTCCAACTAACTTCCCATGATTATCATACTTATTTTCATATAAGTAATATTCACTCCATTGGGAGCTTATTTCTTCAGTACTCCCGTAATTATAAACAATATGCGTATGTGATTTTGTTGTAGTATCTTCGTTGTATTCGTATATATCCCTTGTATATAAGTCTTCATCTTCAAATATCATCCAAGAGAATGTTTCGGTTAATCTACCGTCGGCATATTCATTATATTCTCTTTCAATAATATTTCCATTTATGTCTAAGCGCTCTTTAATTATACAATTGCCAATAGAATCATATTGATATAAGATATGGTTTCTCAGAGTTTCATTTTTTAACATTCTCTGTTTTAGTATTTTTTTCGTCTCTATTATCTTTCCTTTTTTATTATATCTATGAGTAGTAATTTCATAATCGAAGTAACGAGTAATCTTAGGTGTTGATTTTGCATGTTTATAAAAATGCTTTGTCAAATTACCATCTTCATAAGTGTATTCGATATAATCCGTTTGGATTTCGTCCTCATCATACCTTATTGTTTTCGTCTTTCGATTATTGTTATCGTATAAATATATTGCCCTTTTATCACCTCCGCTAAATAGACTTGACTCTTTAGAAACCAACAAACCGGCTTCATTGAAATAGTAAGTAATACTATCTGTCGTATTTTTACAAGTGTATTTTTCATGAATAACTTTTATCTTCCCAATTAGAATTTCATCGTTCAATATAGTTGTTTCTTTGTTTTGAGCAATCAGCTCCATGCAAAGGAACAAAGATAAACTTGCAAAAAAGAATGTTTTCATATCTTGTAGTAGTTACATAATAATTGGATAAAGATAATCATTTTCTTAAAGTCTTCAATAAACCAGTTTGATAATTCGACAAGAATTCAACAAAAAGAAAAGAGTCGCTTTTCTGCGACTCTTTCCATTTTAAGATTACTTTTTTTATTTTTTATTATTCGTTTGTAATCCGACATGCATTGCTTCCGCCGCTTTTCTTCCATCGCCCATAGCTAAGATAACCGTTGCTCCACCACGAACAATATCTCCTCCGGCGTATACATCCGACAAATCGGTCTGCATGGTATCTTGATTAACAATAATCGTTCCCCATCGGCTGGTGTTCAATCCTTTGAATTCATTTGGGATAAGTGGATTAGGAGATACTCCAACAGAAACGATTACTAAGTCTACATCGATTGTTTCAATGGCGCCTTCAATTGGAATTGGACTTCTACGACCCGATGCATCAGGCTCTCCAAGCTCCATTTTTTGCACAATCATTTGTTTGACTTTACCTTTCTCGTTTCCAATATACTCTATCGGATTATATAGGTTCATAAATTCAACTCCTTCTTCTTTTGCGTGCTTTACCTCTTCGACGCGAGCCGGCATTTCTTGTTCCGAACGACGGTAAACAATCATTGCTTTTTCCGCACCCAATCGCCGAGCAGTCCGAACAGAATCCATCGCTGTATTACCACCTCCAATTACCGCGACTCTCTTTCCTAAAAAAACAGGCGTATCGCTATCTGATCTTCCGGCATGCATTAAGTTTACCCTTGTCAAATACTCGTTCGAAGACAATACTCCCGACAAGTTTTCACCCGGAATATTCATAAAATTAGGAAGTCCGGCGCCTGTTGCGATAAAGATTCCTTGATAACCGGCGTCATGTAAATCCTCGTACGAAATTGTTTTACCAATAATTATATTGGTATGGAACTTCACTCCCATTTTTCGAAGAATCTCTATCTCCACATCTACAATCTCGTTGGGCAATCTAAATTCAGGAATACCGTACTTCAGAACACCTCCTATCTCATGTAAAGCTTCATAAACCGTGACATCATAACCTGATTTTGCCATATCTCCGGCAAAAGAAAGTCCGGCCGGACCAGAACCAACGACAGCAATCTTTATTCCGTTGCTACTATCTAATTTAGGAATCGATATAGAACCCGATTCTCGCTCATAATCGGCGGCAAATCGTTCCAAGTAACCAATAGCCACTGGATCTTTCCCCATTTTATTCATTATACAACGGCTTTCGCATTGTTTTTCTTGAGGGCATACTCTACCACAAACCGCAGGCAAAGCAGAAGTTTCTTTTAGAACACGAGCAGCCTCTAAAACTTCGCCTCGTTCAATATTCTTAATAAACATAGGAATATTAATTCCTACCGGACATCCTGATATACATTGAGGGTCGGGACAATCCAAACAACGTTTCGATTCTACAAGAGCTTGTTCTAAAGAAAGTCCTTGATTAACTTCTTCGTAATTATGTGAACGATATTCGGGATTAAGCTCCGGCATATGAGTGCGGGAAATCGAAGCACGTTCTTTGTTTTTGAGTTTTTTACGTAATTCTTCTCTCCAAGATTCATTTCTTAAGGCGAGCATATCTTCTTTTGTCATCATAGTTATTCAAAATCTTTATAGGCATTCAAACGCATTATCATTTCATCAAAATCAACTTGGTGAGCATCAAACTCCGGGCCATCAACACATACAAATCGAACTTTTCCTCCGACCGATACTCGGCAAGCACCACACATCCCGGTACCATCAACCATTATAGTATTCAATGATGCAGTAGTCGGAATATCGTATTTCTTAGTTAATAATGTCACGTACTTCATCATGACTGCCGGACCAATAGTAATACATAAGTCTACTTTCTCTTTCTTAATAACATCTTCAATTCCGTTGGTAATAAGTCCTTTGTTTCCATACGAACCATCATCTGTCATAATGATGACTTCGTCGGAATATTTACGAACTTCTTCCTCAAGAATAATGAGTTCCCGAGTTCTTGCGGCCTCAACTGTTATCACTCTATTGCCAGCTTTTTTTAGAGCTTCGATAATAGGAAGCATAGGAGCAGTCCCTACTCCTCCGCAAGCACACAATACAGTTCCGAACTTCTCTATATGAGTAGACTTCCCTAACGGGCCTACCAAATCTGATAGAAAATCGCCTTCGTTCAATGCACATATTTTACGCGTAGACACTCCAATTGTTTGAATAACCAAAGTGATTGTTCCCTTATTTATATCTGCTTGCGCTATTGTAAGAGGTATACGTTCACTATTTTTGTCAACCCTAACTATTACAAAGTGACCAGCCTTACGGGATCTGGCGATCAACGGGGCTTCTACTTCTAATTGGATTACATTAGGAGAGAGATTTGTTTTCTTAATTATTTTATTCATTGAGAACTATTTTCTTTATTACTTTGACACAAAATTAATACAAATTTTCTATATTTGCCTAAACTCCAAAATAGATTTACCAATGAAGTTCCGGATTGTTTTATATATAGCTGTTGTTTTGCTACTCTCTTCGTGTGGTAGTTCGAAAAGTACACAGCAACGCACTGCCCGCGAAGCTGAACAAATTGTCAATTATTCTAATAAATACATCGGAATACCTTATCGCTACGGAGGAACGACAACTAAAGGATTCGACTGTTCGGGTTTTGTGCAGTTTGTTTATCGGGAATTTAACTATACAATACCAAGAAGCACAGACCAACAAAGTCAAGTTGGAGAAAAAATAAAAAAAACTTCCAAGCTACAACCCGGCGACTTGGTTTTCTTTCGTGGGAGCAATAAGAAAAAAAAGCCGGGACATGTCGGGATTGTTGTTAAAGCCGACGGCAAAGGCAATTTTCGTTTCATTCATGCCTCTTCTTCTCGAGGAATAATTATAACAGGAAGCTCTGAGAAATACTATAAAGATCGCTACCTATACGCCCGAAGAATTATACAATAACCTTTATGTAAACAACGAACCTATCTGATAGACGGCAAAACTCATTATCCAAGCCAAAGTTGTAGTATAAACGACCGTAAACAAAGCCCATTTCCAAGAACCGGACTCGTTTCTAATAGCTGCAATAGTTGCAATACAAGGGAAATAAATCAGAACAAAGACAAGTAAACTAAGAGCAATCAACGGCGTGAAAGCCGGACTTCCATCCGCTCGGTGTTCTTGCGGAAGACGCTCTCGTAACAAATCGTCATCTTCTCCATCGCCCGTATAAAGTATCCCCATAGTACTTACCACAATCTCCTTTGCGGCCATCCCGGAAAGAAGACTCGCGCTGATCTTCCAGTCGAAGCCAAGAGGCCGAACCAAAGGTTCTGTCCAATGACCAATACGTCCTATGTAAGAAGTAGGTTGATGTTCTGCAAGTCGTTGTTTGTCTAATTGATTTATAATCTTTTCGGCTTCGTCGGGGTTGTCTACATAATCTTTTTCGACTTGTTCGATCAAAGCTTCGTAGTGATTATTCAGTTCTTTGTTTTGCGGAAAATACCCCAAAAACCATATAATTATACTAGCTACTAATATAATTCCTCCCATCTTACGAAGATATTGCGACGTTCTATCCCACATATGACGCAAAGTTGCTTTCATTGTCGGCATACGATAAGGTGGAAGCTCCATAACAAAAGGAAGATCTTCGCCCTTGATAAGAAATCTTTTCAATATACGAGAAACAGCAATCGCCAATAAAATACCAGTAAGGTACAAACTAAAAAGAACTATCCCGCCATGATTAGGGAAAAAAGCTCCGGCAAGCAAAAGATAAACCGGAAGTCGAGCCGAACATGACATTAATGGATTAATAAGTATAGTTATCAGACGAGTATTCCGGCTTTCAATAATCCGCGCGCCCATGATTGCAGGCACATTACATCCGAATCCCATTATAAGTGGGATGAAAGACTTTCCGTGAAGCCCCATCTTTTGCATAAACTTATCCATGATGAAAGCCGCGCGCGCCATATATCCCGTATCTTCCATGAACGAGATAAACAAATAAAGGATAACAATATTGGGAAGAAAGACAATAACACTTCCCACTCCGTTAATAATACCGCCTGTTAAGAGTTCTTTGAACGGACCACGTTCCATATTATTTCCTACTACTTCGCCAATCCACCCTACTAAAGATTCGATCCAAGCCATAGGATATTCTCCGAGAAAGAATGTTCCTTGAAACATTAGGAAGATAAATAGAAAAAAGATAGGCAAACCCCAATATTTATTAATGAGTAGTTTGTCGATAAGATGAGTAATTTTCAGAGAATCTTCTTTTCCTTCTTTGAAAGTTTTCTTCAATGCTCCATCTATAAAGCCATAACGAATGTCGGCAAAAGCAGATTCTGTATCTTCTTTGTATTCTTCTTTTATCTGACGGGCATGAATATCGCGTTCGCGTAGTATATTTTGAGCTCCGGGAAGTTTTTTTATAAATTCTTCGGCTTCTTTATCTTCTTCTAAAAGGAGAATACTGAGATAACGTCTTGATACATCAAGCCCTATTGTATCTTCTTTTTTGATTAGATTTTTTACGTGTTTAATGCCGGTTTCTATTTCTTCGCCATAATTAATATGTATATGCCGGGCAATAGGACAATTACCCTCATATACATCAATTACTTTATCAAATAATTGGTTGATTCCGCTTCCTGATTTGGCAATAGTAGGAACAACCGGGTAACCAATCATTTTTCCCAATCGTTCGTAGTCGAAAGTAGCCCCCGATTTTTCCAACTCATCGTACATATTGAGAGCAATAACAGCCGTAGCGTCCATATCAATCAACTGCGTAGTCAAGTATAGATTACGTTCCAAATTGGATGCCGATATTACATTGATGATTATATCAGGAGTTCCCTCATTAATATGTTTACGAACATAAAGTTCTTCGGGAGAATAAGGCGAAAGAGAATAAGTTCCGGGAAGATCGATTAAATTGAAACGATAACCTTTGTACGAAAATCGACCTTCTTTGGCATCTACGGTAACTCCACTGTAGTTTCCCACCCGTTCGTGTGTACCGGAAGCAATATTAAAGAGAGAAGTTTTTCCGGAATTAGGATTTCCGACCAAAGCTACATTGATAACGCGGCTATGTTCGTGGGCAACTCGACCCAATTCATCGTCATCTAAATCTAAGTTATCGTAATTTTCGTCTCGTTCTTTACGTAAAAAAGAGAGAGCTTCGGCTTCGGTAATTATTTCTACTAACTCTGCTTCGCTTCTACGAAGCGATATTTCGTAGTCCATAATTTTATATTCCGTAGGATCTTTTAGTGGAGCTTTTGTTATTACTTCCACTTTTTTTCCTTTCACAAAGCCCATTTCGATAATGCGTTTACGGAAAGCTCCTCGTCCTAATACTTTAACTATGATTCCCGATTCGCCCGGACGTAAGTCTGATAGTTTCATTTAAGCCTCTTTCTTTTGGTAAGACGAAAACGTATCTGTTTTTTTTGCTTTTAATCCTTTATATACGAACCAGATTCCGGCAATAATGAAGGGCAAACTTAGTAATTGTCCCATATTAAGCAACATGCCTTCTTCGAAAGCTTCTTGGTTATTTTTCCAATATTCAATAATAAAGCGGGAGAAAAATATTCCGATTAGGAAGACTCCGAATATCAGTCCTGAATATTTATAGTCTTTCCTTTTCCAATACATCCAAGTACATATACATCCTGTAAGGATATAACAGGCTGCTTCGTAAAGTTGTGTCGGATGACTGGGCTCTGAAAATACCGGAGGATAACCTGCTTGCCAGTATCTTAAGTTTTCTATAAAACGAAAAGCCCAAGAAACATCGGTTGCATGTCCATAAACTTCGTGATTCATTAAGTTTCCCAGACGGATCGAAGCGGCTACAAATCCCACCGGGACAACTAACCTGTCTAAAGTCCAAAGCATACTTTTGTGTGTTATCTTACGCGAAAAAATCCAGATAGCAATTAGTATACCAAGTGTCCCTCCGTGACTGGCTAATCCGCCTTCCCAAACTTTAAGTATCTCTATCGGATGAGAAAGATAATACTGCGGATCGTAGAAAAGACAGTGTCCTAACCGGGCGCCGACAACTGTTGCTATAATAACATAAAAGAACAGCTTATCGAACCAATCTTCATTTAGTTTTTCGTACTTCCATTGTTTCCAAACTTGCCAAACACCGAAAGCAAAACCTAAAACAAAGAGAATACCGTACCAACGAACTTCTCTGTTAATAAACGGGATAGTGAATGCTGTAGGGTCTACAGTCCACGTAATATGAGATAATAGCATAATAATTGTTGTTGTTTCGTTCGTGCAAAGATAGTACTTCTATAAGGAAAAGCGCTTCTTTTTAAGAAGTTTTTATTCTTTTAGAATATACTTTCCACCATATAAAGCTGATTGTTCCTTTTAATATCGAAGAGATAGTAATAGCAATCCAAACTCCTTTGACTCCCATTTGCGGAGCTAAGAAAAGAGCCATCGGGATTCGAGCTAAATTGAACAATATACTAATAATAGCCGGCGGATTAGTATGACCATATCCGTTCCAGATACCCAGAGTTGTTGTCTCTAACATCATAAATATCTGACAAAAAGCGATAATAAAGAGATAGTTTCCTCCTGCAATCATCGCTTCCTTTTCCGGAACAAAAATTCCAAAGATTTCTTGCCCCAAGAAAATAAAAGAAAGGGTAACAACAATCCCAAGAGAAAAAAGAGTAAGTAGTGTTTGTCGATAAGCCTTATACGTACGATCGAGTTTACCCGCCGTATAATTTTGAGCAACAAAAGTACTAAGTGCGGTCGAAAAACCTTGTGAAGTGTTCCAAGTAATACCTTCTATTTGACTTCCGGTAGTAAGACTCATCACACCTAGATGTCCTCCATGCACAGAAGCAATTCGTGCCATGAAGAAGTTAATTATAGCAAAAAAGCAACTCATCAAAGCAATCGGTGTACCTAAACGGAATATTCGTATCGAATAATCTTTTTTCAATTTAACGAAGAAAGGAAATCTATTCAAAATACCGTTGTTTTGTTTCATTTGCCAAACAAACAGGACAAAAACAAAACACTGGGAAATAACAGTTGCCAAAGCTGCTCCATTAGTTCCAAAACCTTTCAGCTCACCTATCCCAAAGATAAATAGCGGATCAAGTATCATATTGCAAAACAAACCGGATGCCATCAGATAAAAAGGAATGGTTGTTCGCCCGGCTCCGTTATATACTCCGGCAAATGTATTCGACATATAGAACAAAGGAATACCTACCGATACGATTTGCAAATATTGAATCGCCATATTTGATATATCTTCTTCTAAACGGAAAAAAGATACAATATATTTCGCCCCGAATATAAGCAAAAAGGCAAAGAACAATCCCATCAAAGCAGATATAGTAACCGTATGAGAAGCATATATCCGGGCTTTATCCAAACGTTTTGCCCCAATAGATTGGGCAATCGAAATTTCGGCTCCTATCTTTGTAAGCAAGCCTAAGGAAGTTGTTAGCCAAGTTAGGATTCCAACCGCGCCGATTGCTGCTATTTCCCGGCTACCTAAACGTCCTACCCAAGCCATATCTGTTAATGTATAGGCCATTTGAATAAAACTGGTTGCCATTAAAGGAAGTGCCAATTGTATTAATTGTTTGAATATTTTCCCTTCGGTTAGGTCTTTTACTCCGGATTGTGACATGAATTGTTTTGAAAAGAGCGCAAAGGTAGAAAAATATTTCCAGTCTTGACTGATTATTTTGGTATCTCTTTCAACTGATTTTACCACCTCGCAAAAGTTATAGTATCTTTTCTATCAAAAGATACTATCTTTTTAAACTTTTCTGTACAGAAAACTACCCAAGTTATACTTATTCTTTTAAAGGCTTATACTAGGAAATAAAAAAGACATGCGGCAAGGTTGAATTATATACACCACGATCTACAAGATAATATACAAGTCGTTTATCGGCAATCTTTAGGATCGGGGCCCATAGTTATTTCTAATTCTCCGCCCAGTACAATATCTTCATAAGAAAGATAATAGTTTGTATAGGGGTTTCCTCTTAACTTGATATTTTGGATGTAAATATTCTCCCGACTATTATTTTTAACATTGATAGTAAACGTTTTTCCGCCACCAACTTGAAGTATAGCTTGATCGATAAGAGGGCTTCCGAAAACAAACTTACCTCCTGCGGGTTCTACTTGATAAAATCCTAAAGCGGAAAGAATATACCAAGCCGACATTTGTCCTACATCTTCATTGCCACATAATCCGTCGGGTTGAGCAGAATACATCGTATTTAGTATTTCGCGAACCCTAACTGCCGTCTTGTTTGGCTGTCCTATGCAGGAATAAATATAAGCAACGTGATGACTTGGTTCGTTTCCATGAGCATATTGTCCTATTAATCCACTAATGTCGGGCGATGCATTTTCGCCAAGACTTCCTTCCGCCACAAAGAGCGAGTCTAACTTCGCAACAAAAGGTTCAGCACCTCCGAACAGTTCTACTAATCCTTCTATATCATGTGGTACTAACCAAGTATATTGCCAAGCATTTCCTTCGCAATAATCATTCTCTCGATGGGAAGAAGAGAAAGGATTGAGATTGGGACGAAACGTTTTTTGAGAAGAAAGTCCTCGAACAAATCCGGTTGAAGCATCGAAATAAGATTTATACGATCTACTTCGGGTCAAGAAATACTCATAGTCATCCGTTTTTCCCATCATCTGTGCCGTTTGGGCAAGCGACCAATCAGCAATAGCGTATTCCATGCACTTAGAAAGGGCTTCGTTTTCCAAATCGTAAGGGATATATCCATATTGTTTACGTAATCCTTGCCCCCGTTCGTCAAGCATAGCAGATGTATACATAGCATTATATGCCAAAGAATAATCGAAACCATCGAAACCTTTAAGCATAGCATCGGCCACAACAGGAATGGCGGGATTGCCAATCATACAATCGGTTTCGCAACTCATCAAATGCCAAACCGGAAGTTTGCCTTGTTGTTCGAAAATATGAAGCATTGTATTTATCATATTATTCACTTTTTCGGGATGAATCAGAGTCATCAACGGATGAGCACTACGATAAGTATCCCAAAGAGAAAAGGTAGTATAGTTGATAAATCCTTCGGCCGGATGTACTTCTTTGTCGGCTCCGCGATATTCTCCATTAACATCGCAATACAAAGACGGAGCAATCATGGTATGATAAAGGGCGGTGTAAAAAATACGCTTGACAGAGTCGCAAGAAGTTTCGATTTTTATTTTCTGCAACTCATTATTCCATGCGTTATCGGCTTGTTTACAAATTTCATTAAAGTTCCAATGAGGGATTTCGGCTTCAAGATTCTCTCTGGCATTGTTTGTTCCTACCGCCGACAAGCCTACTTTCACTTGAATTGTTTCTCCGGCATCGACATCAAAGTATGCTTTTCCCCAAATCCGACGTCCTTTATTGGAAGTATCTTCTGTTTGTTGCGCATCATTATTTATTACTTCCCATCGTTTAATGGGTTTTGAGAAATCGGCAGCAAAGTATATCTCTTGTTTATTTGCCCATCCTCGAGAGTATCGGTAACCTTTTATCTTATCCGGAGCTTCTTGTTCTATAAATCCTTCGACAGGTGAGTCCCAACCTTGTCCGTTTTCGAGATTAACTAAAATACAAATTTCGCCGGAAGAAGGAAAAGTGTATCTATGAAAGCCGGAACGGGCAGTAGAAGTTAATTCTACGTCAATGTTGTACCGATCGAGGTGAACGGCATAGTATCCGGGCTTCACAGTTTCCGAATTACGTGTAAAAAACGACCAACAACCCGAGTCGAGATTGTTGCTTTGCCCTCGAGAAAGAGTTGTTTCGCCGACAACAGGCATAAAAACTACGTCGCTTAGATCTCCTATTCCTGTTCCGCTAAGGTGTGTATGTGCAAAACCAACAATTGTTGTGTCGCTATAATGGTATCCGGATGTCCAATCCCAATCTTGAGGAATACTAGTTGGACCGAGTTGTACAAAACCAAAAGGAACACTTGCTCCAACAAATACGTGTCCATGACCACCGGATCCAATGTATGGATCGACGTATTGCGTTAAGTTGTACAAAGTATCTGTTTGTCTTTTGCAAGAACCGAACAAAAGGGCAACAAGTAGGAGCAAAAGGGGAAGAAAGTTTCTGTTCATTGTATTCACTTGATTGTAATATGAGTCAAAATAGGTGCATGATCCGAATAAAAACCCTGTTCGTTTCCATCAGGTAATGTTTGATAATGGTTTACATTGATCTTGTCATTGACAAAAATATAGTCGATCCGTTCTCTTTGATCTCCCGATAATTTTCCGAAAGAGTGAAAGGTACCCTCCTCTCCTGTTACTGTTCGAGCAATTTTACGACTATCGAACAATTGCCAAACACCTTCTCCGCCTTTCAATGTTTGTATTGCTTCCGAATCGGAGTAAGAGTTGAGGTCTCCCATCATAATAATCGGACGGTTTCCAGCCAACACTTCCATTTGTTTTAGTATCAGTTCCGAGCTTTTAACGGGAGCTTGTATGCCTTTATGGTCGTAATGTGTATTTAGGACAAAGAACTCCACTCCGGTTTTCGTATCTTTCAGCAATACCCAAGTAGCTATTCGAGGCAAAGCCGCATCCCATCCTGCTTTTCCTATTGTATTCGGGTTATTACTTAGCCAAAAAGTTCCGGAATCGAGTAAAGAGAACTTATCTTTTTTGTAGAATATGCTTGAAAACTCGCCCGATTTTTTGCCATCGTCGCGTCCAACGCCCACATGATCGTATTCGTTGAGTCGCTCTACAAGGTCTTTTCTCTGAGTTTCGAGTACTTCTTGCATCCCAATAATATCAGCCGAAGATTCTAAGAGCATATTCGTAGCATTTTCTTGTCGATAACGCCAAACATTCTTTCCATCCTGGTTATTTGCATAACGAACATTGAAAGACATAACCGCTAAGTTCAATCCCTTTGTATTAGGAGTTCGGGAGAATGAATAAGGATAAGAAAAAGAAGGATCGATACCTCGTTGTTTATTCGGTTCGGGCGACATAGTATATTCAATATTTGCTCCGGATGTTAAAACCCGGTGGGTAAAGTAGTTTTTGTTGTACGCCTTACCATTTAAATGAATAGAATCGATATAATAGTTTTCATCATTATTATCTTTCGCCGAGATCTGAATTTCTTCTCCATTCTCCAAACAAACCGTTACTTTCTTAAATAAAGGAGAACCAATTATGTATTCATCGCTTCCGGGACAGACAGGATAAAAACCTAATGCGGAGAAAACATACCAGGCCGACGTCTGTCCGTTGTCTTCGTCGCCACAGTATCCGTCGGGCGTTGCATGATAAAGCGTATTCATGATCCGTCTTGCCCAATATTGTGTCTTCCAAGGTTCTCCGGAATAATTATATAAATAAATAACATGCTGTATTGGTTGGTTTCCATGTGCATAGTTTCCCAATCCGCTGATCTGCATCTCTCTTATTTCGTGAATTACACGCCCATAATAGCTGTCATCGAAAGCCGGAGGCAAAAGAAATATAGAATCAAGCATCTGGTTAAATACTTTTTCTCCGCCCATTAGATCAATAAGTCCTTGCGGATCATGAAAGACCGACCAGGTATAATGCCAACTATTTCCTTCGGTAAAAGCATCTCCCCATTTTAAAGGATTAAAAGGCGACTGAAATGTACCATCTTTCATTCGTCCTCTCATTAGGTTTGATTCTTTATCGAAAACATTTCGATAATTAAGTGCTCTTTGGGCAAACAACTCAAGCTCTTCGTCCGGACGATTCAAAGCTTTTCCTAATTGCAAAATACACCAATCATCATAAGCATATTCTAAAGTTCGTGCCGTATTCTCTTTTACTCCCACATCATAAGGAATATATCCTAAGGTATTGTAGTATTCGTGACCGAAACGACCGGTAGACTTGACCGAAGGATGCCTATGTTCTGTCGCATATAGCATAGCTTCGTAGAGAGTATTAATATCATATCCTGACAATCCTTTGAGATAAGCGTCAGCAACTACCGAAGCTGAGTTATTTCCTACCATACAACTGCGATGTCCGGGACTTGCCCATTCGGGAAGAAAGCCACTTTCGAGATAAGTATTCAACAATCCTTCTTGTATTTCGGTATTAATCGAGGGATAAAGTAAATTAAGGAAGGGGAACAAACTGCGAAATGTATCCCAAAAACCAGTATCAGTAAACATTTTTCCCGGTAAAACTTTCCCATTATATGGGCTATAATGGATCGTATTACCGTTTGCATCTACCTCATACAACCTTCTCGGAAATAAAACAGTACGGTAAAATGTAGAATAAAAAGTACGAACATTGTCAATATTATCGTCTTCGATTACGATCCGTCCAAGTATTTCGTTCCATTCTTTACGACCATTTTCTTTAATTGTTTGGAAATCGCCATCCAATTCGCGTAAATTTATTTCAGCTTGTTCGATACTAATAAAAGAAGAAGCTACTCGAGCGTGAATGTTTTCCCCTCGTTTCGTCCGGAAACCAATAATTCCTCCGGCATGAGAAGTTTTTACTTCTAAATCATTCGAACGAATTTTTCCATCTTTCACAACAGATGTGTATTCAAAGTCTTTATCTAATTCGATAACAAAGTAATTACGGAAATTTTCAGGAACTCCACCGCTGTTCTTAGTAGTATAACCTACAATTTTTCTCTCATCCGGCAATATTTTAATTTCAGAACCACCATCGAAAGCATCTATAACAATGTAAGAGTGATCGTTTTCGGGGAAAGTAAAACGAAAGATTGCCGCACGTGTTGTAGGAGTAATCTCGGTCGTAACATCGTGATCTGCCAAATATACTTTATAATAGTAAGGCTTTGCTACTTCCGTCTTGTGAGAAAACCAACTGGCACGTTGATCTTCATTAAAAACTAAGTCTCCCGTAATGGGCATTATGGCAAACTGTCCGTAATCGTTGATCCAAGGACTTGGTTGATGTGTCTGTTTAAAGCCTCTTATTTTGTCGGCATCGTAAGTATATGCCCAACCATCTCCCATCTTTCCGGTCTGAGGAGTCCAGAAGTTCATCCCCCAAGGGCGTGAAATTGCCGGATAAGTATTACCATTCGACAATTCGTGCTTTGATTGTGTCCCCATTAATACATTAACATGGTCGACAACTTGCTTTTTATCGTTTGCCCAAGAGCTTAAAACGAGCAAAGAAATAAGGATAAGTAAAGCGAATCGTTTCATCTTATTTTATAATATACTGTTCAATAAATCCAACTTTCCATTCTCTATGAGCGTAATAATCAACTCGCCAAACAAAGTATTTTGCCAAGCAAACCATTTACGTGTAAATTTAGACGGATCATCCTTATGAAATGATTCATGAATAAATCCGGTATCAGCATCTGTTCTTATAAGCATCTCGACACAAGCTTTTATTTCATCATCATCATTGCTTGTAAATGCCTTCATCATAATACTCATTGGCCAAATCATATCATAACCGATATGAGGTCCTCCTATTCCTTCGCCTGCTTTACCTTTGAAAAAATACGGATTACTTTCGCTCCAAACAAATCTTCTTGTATTTTGATAAATCGGATCACTTATTTCTACGTCACCTAAGTAAGCCATCGAGAGTAAACTTGGTACATTTGAGTCGTCCATTAAGTTATAGTTTCCAAAACCATCAACTTCATAGGCGTATATTTTCCCATAATCCGGATGATTATATACAGCATATTGATTTAAAGCGGCTTCTACTTCGTCGGCTAAATTTCGACACTCATCGGCAAGAGCCGTATTTTTTTTCACAAACGTCAAGATTTCGGCAGCCTTTCGTAAGGAAGTAACAGCAAAAAAGTTTGATGGCACGAGAAAAAGATAAGTTGTAGCATCATCAGAAGGACGGAAAGTTGATGCAATTAACCCAACAGGTTTAACAGGAGCTCCCCATCCGTTGTTGATTAATGTGTCGGAAGCTCGTTCTGTTTTCCTTTGAAATCGATAAGAACCCAAATTTTCTTTTCGTTGTTGATCTTTAAATGTGGAAAGAATTAAACTAATTGCCTTCACCCATTCGTCTGTAAAAACACTTTCGTCTTTTGTTTCGATCCAATACTCGTATGCTAAGCGGATAGTATAACACAAAGAATCTATTTCCCACTTCCTTTCGTGTAATTCGGGAAGCATTTTTGTGTAATCTTTCTGCCATTCTCCATCAGGAATAGAGCCATCGTTAAAAGCATTGGCGTATGGATCGATAAGAATAGACTTAGTATGTCGATTAATAACGCCTGCTAACATTCGTTGTAGTTGTGGATCTTCGACAGCAAGTTTTATATATGGGAACACTTGTGCGCCCGAATCTCTCAACCACATTGCATGAATGTCTCCAGTATAAACGAAAGTATCGTCGTTTCCTTTTTCGTCTAAACGATATTCTACTGTTGTGTCGAGCGTATTAGGAAAGCAGTTGACAAACATCCACCTAAGTTTGGCATTGGTAAGCAAGCGGGCAACCTCTTTGATTTTATTTTCTACCGCAAAAGATTTGAACAATCGTTTTTCTATTTCGGGTCGTTGCGAAATATAAACCTGCGTATTGTCGGACGGAAGAGTAAGTTCTGTTACGTTGTTGTTTATGCTGAAAACATTTAGAGATCCACTTGCAAAGAAAAACAAGAAAGACAGGAACAAAAGAGAGTTTTTCATTACTTAATAAGCATTTGTGATTTAACATTAATATGATTTCACAAATGTACATTTATTATTCTATAATTCAAAAAGGAAACGAATTACTTTCGCTTCACTTTATCGACAAAGTAATATAATAAATCGGGGATTAAGTATTTATTAATTTTTTCATTACCTGAAAAGCGACAGGACATGTTTCGGTATTTTTGACCGTAAGATTATATATTTGGTAAAAACGTTTACGATCTGTATGCGGATATTCACGACAAGCTTTCGGGCGAGCCTCATAAATCGAGCAATAATTATCAGACATTAGGAAAGGACAAGGTATTGATTGGAAAACATAGTCTCCATCTTCGTCGATTTTTAAGTATTGATCAACCACTTCCGAAGGTTTTAGACGCAAAGTTTTAGCTATTCGTTCAATATCTTTATCGTAAACTGCGGGACCTAAACCTTTACAACAGCCCGCACAAGACAAACAATCTATTTGACTCATAACTTCTTCGTGCAGAGTTTGAACTTCTGCATCCATTTTTTCCAGCTTCTTTTTGTTTTTTTTATACCATGCCTTGAAAGAAGGCTTGTATTTAATGGCATTCTTTTGGAGTTCGTCCAAATCAATCATCAACACTTAATATTCAGTTCTTGTAGAATCGCACGGATTTTTTCGTAAGTTGTAATGCGAGTAGGGATTAAAGGTAGGCGAAGTTCGTTTTCTATATATCCCATCATATTGAGCATACTTTTAACTCCGGCTGGATTTCCGTCAACAAATAAGAGTTCAAACAATTCTGTAAAACGATAATGAATATCCATCGCGTTCTGATAGTCGCCGGCTAAAGCTAATCGTACCATTCTACTAAATTCTTTTGGGAAAGCATTTCCTATAACAGAAATTACACCCACTGCCCCGAAAGTAATTAACGGAAAAGTAATTCCATCATCACCCGAAATCACTTGAAAATCTTGTGGTTTTCCTTTGATAATCGTACCTATTTGCGTCATGTTACCGGATGCTTCTTTTACGGCAACAACGTTTTCGAAGTCTCTTGCCAAACGAAGTGTTGTTTCTGCGCTCATATTTACGCCGGTTCTTCCCGGAACATTATACAAAACTATGGGCAAGTTGGTAGCTTCGGCAATGCACTTGTAGTGTTGATATATACCTTCTTGCGAAGGTTTATTATAATATGGTACAACAGATAGTATAGCATCGACTCCGGAGAAGTCTTCCGTTTTCAAACGATCAACGATTGCTCGTGTATTATTACCACCAACTCCCAATACTATAGGAATCTTTCCATTCACTTTAGTAATAACCAATTGGGTAATCTCCTGTTGTTCGGATTTAGTTAGAGTCGGATTTTCTGCAGTTGTTCCCATTACTACCAAATAATCCGTACCATTTTGCAATTGATAATCGACTACTCGCGAGAGAGCAGTATAATCTACCTCTCCATTTGCCTTAAAAGGAGTAATTAAAGCTACTCCCATGCCTTTCAGATTTATCTTAGCCATTATATTTCTGTGAATGCCTGCAAAGGTAATAATAATTCCCGAACTCAAATAAAGCTTTTAACAAAATTCTTATTAACCAAACATCTCTTTCATTACTTGTTCTAGTTTGATTAACTCGTCGCGATATTGGGCAGCATCTAAGAACTCTAATTTTTTCGAAGACTCCATCATCAGTTTTTTAGTTTTTTCGATACTTTTTTGCAACTGAGGTTTAGTCATTGTCCGTATAACCGGGTCGGCGGCAATGCTTGGTTTGAATACTTTCTCTTTGTACACCTTAGGTTCTATGGTATGTTGTGCCCTGTTTTGTATTAATTTCGATTGAGATATTGACTTGGTTATTTGTTGCGGCGTAATATTATGTTCTTGGTTATACAACAACTGCTTCTCTCTTCTACGAGTAGTTTCGTCGATTGTTTTGCGCATACTGTCGGTTATCTTGTCTGCATAAAAAATAACCTTACCATTTATGTTACGGGCAGCCCTTCCTGCCGTTTGAGTTAAGGCGCGATGCGAACGAAGAAAGCCTTCTTTATCCGCATCGAGAATAGCAACTAAGGAAACTTCGGGTAAATCTAATCCTTCGCGTAAAAGATTTACGCCAATTAATACATCAAAGACACCTTGTCTTAGGTTTTCCATAATCTCTATACGCTCTAATGTGTCAACATCCGAGTGAATGTATGCCGTATGAATACCATGTTTTCTAAGATATTCGTCTAATTCTTCGGCCATTCGTTTGGTAAGAGTGGTGATAAGAGTTCGTTCTTCCCGTTCTGTTCTTGTTTGAATTTCCTCCATTAGATCATCAATCTGGTTCAAACTTGGTCTTACTTCGATTATTGGGTCTAGAAGTCCGGTAGGCCGAACTAATTGTTCGGTAACAATACCTTCGCATATTTCCAATTCATAGTCGGCCGGAGTAGCACTAATAAATATCTTTTGAGGAGTTAGTGATTCAAATTCGTCGAAAGTCAAAGGACGATTGTCAATGGCAGCAGGAAGTCGGAAACCATATTCGACTAAGTTCAGTTTTCGTGATCGATCTCCACCATACATCGCCCTGATTTTAGGAATAGTAACATGGCTTTCGTCAATAACCGTTAAGAAATTTTTCGGAAAATAGTCAATCAAGCAGAAAGGGCGGCTTCCCGGAGGACGACCATCAAAATAACGTGAGTAATTTTCTATTCCGGAACAATATCCTAACTCTTTTATCATTTCCAAATCAAAGCTTACCCGTTCATAAAGTCGCTTGGCGGCATCAACTTGTCCGTTTTCTTCAAAAAATCGGACACGTTCTCCCAAATCAATCGCTATTTCCCCAACCGCCGAGTTGATTCTTTCCTGAGTTGTAACAAACAAGTTTGCCGGATATATATTATATTCTTCAAAAACTTCGATCGGTAAACCGGAGATTATATCAAAAGAATAGATCTCTTCTATTTCGTCTCCCCAAAATAAAACACGAATTGCGACATCATTATACGCCAACAATATATCGACCGTGTCTCCTTTTACCCGAAAATTACCAGAAGATAGCTCAATTTGATTTCGGGAATAAAGACTATGTACTAATTGTCGGAGGAAAACAGTTTGAGAAATGTTCATTCCTCGTTTTATTCTTATTACATTTTGTTTGAAATCTTCCGGATTTCCAATACCATATAAACACGAAACAGAGGAAATAACGATCACATCTTCCCTACCAGATAAAAGAGCCGAAGTAGCAGATAACCTGAGTTTTTCTATTTCATCGTTGATCGAAAGGTCTTTTTCGATATAAGTATTCGAAGTAGGTATGTAAGCTTCGGGTTGATAATAATCGTAATATGAAACAAAATACTCTACCGCATTGTTTGGGAAAAAAGTTTGAAACTCTTGATACAACTGGGCGGCAAGAGTTTTGTTATGACTCAAGACTAAAGTTGGCCGATTGAGTTCTTTAATTACATTAGCAATAGTAAATGTTTTTCCCGAACCCGTAACTCCTAATAGAGTTTGACAAGGCATTTCCGATCTTATACCATCTACTAATTCTTTTATAGCATGAGGTTGATCGCCGGTAGGTTTATAATCTGATATAAGATCGAATTTCATATTGTATAGATAAACGAACAAAGGTAAGAAAATAGGATTACATAACAAAGCCCGACACCTTGAAGCAAAAACAAAGTTATTTACTTATCCGATGTCGGGCTTTCCGAGTAAAAAAAACAACTATACCTTTCTTTTAAATATTAAATCTTTTGCTTTTTTCAAAGCGAAAGTCAAAAGCAGTCCTTTTATTCCTTTCGCAAAAATAGGGACAACACTTAATGCCATATCGGCAATTCCTTCGAACTTAGACAATGATGCTGTGCTGGCAAAGTTATTTTGTTCTTCATTATCATCATCTTCTTCGTAATGTTTTACACCAATCAAGTTCTGAACAAACGGCGGGAGTTTAGAAGTTGCAGCATCTACTGTCGCATCAATAATCAAAGATCCCATATTTTCTTGTAAATAGCTGAAATTATCTTCCAGAACATTGACCAATGCGTCTGACTTGACTGTCAATTCCAACTTCTTTTTTTGGAGAACTTCTATCGGAGTTAGTTTATTTGCAGCCATACTCTCCCTCCTTTCTTGTATTATCTTCTTCTTTAAACAAATCAGGATCCATTTCTTTTATAAACTTATTGGTTACAAAACTTAGGATAGGTTTGCTTAATATTAATAAGATGAGAAGTATAATCAAATAAAATCCGACAACAATAGCAAAACCTCCGGCAAGACTATTGACTAAATCTCCTAAATAGAATCCTAATGCCAAAAATCCGAATAGAAGGGCAAAAGAAACTATGGCAAGCAATATAAAACCATAAATAAAGAATGCGGCACCACGACTTCCTTTTTCTATAAGTTCTAATCTAAGAAGATGAAGTTTCGTGTTTATCAACTCACTAATATCCCTTTTCATGAAGGATATTATTTCTCCTAAACGATAGCCTTTATCCATAATTATAAACTTGATTTAATCTTTTCGTAAGCGTTCTCAGCTTTTCTGTTTATTCTTTCCGCAGCATAATCGATGTCATCCAAACCATTATTAACAGCTTTCTTTATCGATTTTTTTGCTTTATCAACTGCTTGATCCAAGTCGTGAACGATTTTTTTCTTTTCATCGTCTGTTGTTGCAAAATAAAACCCGATAGCAGCTCCAACCAAAAGGCCGGCTCCTATACCAATAAATAAATTTGACTTTTTCATAACTAATTATTTTATTATTAATGTAAAAACCTATTTGACTATTATAACAATTATACCCCTATTAGGTTTAGAAAAAATAAGAAAAAGAAGAATGTTAAAAAAGTCATACTAAAACTTGACTTAAGTTATACTAAAACTTTGACCAAGTTATACTAAAACTTTACCTAAGTTATAGTATCTTTTTCGAGAAAGATAAAACCGCTTTCCCGCTGCCTGACAAGAAATCGGAAATCTCTGTTTCTATTCCGAAAAAATTAAGCGCCTACTTGCTCCCTTTTCTAAAACATTATCAAAGCTTGATATGTTATATAGTTAATTTTCAAGAAACACATGCTTAGGTAAAACAATAAAATTAAATAAATCAATTATGAAAGCAAAAATTCGCGTGAGCGGTAAAGATCAAAATCGAATAGCACTGGGGATAATTAATGCTTATGTAAAAATTAATCCCGATATTACTTTAGAAGAACTTCAAAAAGCTTTTCCGGCATCATTAAATCCGGTTGGGACAATTAAAGAGATTGTGACCTCAGTTTCCCAAGCAAATAAATACACAAAAGACTTCTTTTTGAAAGCTAACGAACTGATTCAGCTAAAAAGCGGTAATAAAGTGGCAGTTAAATACCTTTGGAGCAAAGAGCATTACCATGCAATCGTAGAGCGAGCCAAAGAACTGGGAATCGAAGTAAAAAATATCGGCGAGACCGAGCCTTTCGAAAAGGGGTATTACAAGTTAGAGATGCTGGAAGAAAACACTAAAAGCGGATTAGTTATAGGAGAAGTGATTGTTATAGATGAAATAGCTCCGGGAGTAGAAGAAGTAAAGGTTGTAGAAATAGAAGAAACTCCGGCAAAAAAGAAAGAAACCGGCACAAGCTGGTTGTGGTGGATACTGGCATTGCTTGTATTACTTTTATTATTATTTGGGTGGAAGAGATGCGAAGACAAGAAACTCGTTAAGGAAGAACCTGTAACTATAGAGGTGATTGAGTCCGAAACGCTTCCTTTTTACGATCTTAAGTTGGCTTCTGCCAAGATAGATGTAAACGGAGATCTTATTTATGACAAATCCGGAAAACTAATTGATATAATTATCGACGGAGATACTTTAAAAGCAGACTCGTATGCAACCGAAGCCGAAGTATATAATTTCCTACTATCTAACGAAAATGAGTCGGGTTGGATTATCTTAGACCAGGTACATTTCAAGTTTAATGAATTAAACTTTACTCCTCAGGCCTTAGAACAGATTAAACACATCACATCAATACTAAAAAAATGGGATTTTAATGCTAAAATAGAGATCGAAGGATTTTCCGATCATATCGGAACAGAAGCAGAAAACCAACTTGTTTCCGAAGAAAGAGCGCGATTTACTGCTAATCATTTCGTCAACAATGGCTTTCCCGAGAGTCGGATTATATCGGTAGTTGGATTAAAAGATAGTAAAAGACTTTGCGCAGCAGATGATACTCCGACGTGCCGGGCTTTGAATCGTAGAGCAGAAATTAGAATAATAAAATAGTTGTTTTTGGTCGTTTATTTTTAGTTAAATAATAAAACAGAAGTAAGAAAGAGGTTGTCCGTGAGGATCGCCTCTTTCAAGTTTAAATCATTAGGATTCTATGAGAATATAAGCGTGATACTTGGTATCATATTTAACCGGACATAGGGAAACATAGCCTGAAACAATTTTTTGATCCGTTATAATCAAAGGATGTTCTTGTATAAGTTGTTCATGCTTAATTTGTATTTCGCCTTCGTTTTTAGCATAATCTACGCGATAAATGCCTTTACTTGATTCGGAAACATAACGATCGTAAAGGCATAAACTTAGATACCCCATCGATTTACGAAGGTTTATTTCCACACAAGGCTGAAGTTTGTATCGACTTCCTAAACGATAAATCAGCATATCTACTCCTACATTACCAATGTAATAGGGAGATATTCTTTCTTTTATAAACTCTTGGTGCCGATCTTTTACCCGAGAAAGCAAATCTTCTGTTATATATCGGGTAATCTCCGACTTTTGCTTGACCTGAGTATTTAGGATTGTGTATTCATACGCTCCCTTATTATTTGTCCGAAATAAAGAAAAGCCTTTGAAGAGAATAGTTTTGTCTTCTTTTATTTCGTAATGCATCGAGAAATCTAAAGCTTTATCTAATGCAGGTTCTAAAGAAACTTCCTGCTGTTTTCTCAACATTCCGGATATGATTTGCTTAGAAGATCGATCAAGTTCTATCGGAGGTAGCCACAACAATCCGCGTCCCGACGAAGAATAAGGAGACTTTAGGAGCAAAGAGTTATGGGATTGGAGTAGTTTTTCTTCTATCTTTTCTACCGAGTTATAGTAATGAGGGATAATATCGGACTCTATTTCGGGCAATTCTATCAAAGTTTGCAAGCAATCGCGTGCTGTTGTCCGGGCATTTAATAAGCCTATTGCGTCAGACCATTGCGGAATATCTAACGACAAGTTGTGTTTTTCGCCGAATTGTTGAATAGAATGAATCGACTTGGGCGAACGTCCCCATATTTCCACCTTTTGTTTTTCCAAACGGAAGTAATCCGATTCGTTCAATGCATTAGGAAATACACAAGAGGAGTTATTTTGTAGCTCAAGTAATAGTTCGGGAATCGAGACGGGAAGTATCGATTCGTCGTCTGTTAAAACAAAATCATCCGGTTGGGCGTACCAAGCGGGCAAGTAAGTTAAATCGCTTTGCATCTTAACTTGATTGGCCGCCGGTTGATAGTACTTTGATTTGTTCAGTACCGCAGTTTCGTGTCCCGGATTAAAATAATGTATCATTAACTAACTTCAAGACTGCAATTAAACTTTCCGGATGAAAACTTGGCGTGATATTTTTTATAGAATCTAATAGCGTCTTCGTTCCATTCCAAGACTTGCCATTCTATTCCTCTCAAGTTTTTCTCTTTGGCTTCTATGATTAGTTGGTCGAACAACATTTTCCCGATTCCTTGTTTTCTCATCTCTTCGGAGATATATAAGTCTTCGAGATACAAGCGTTGCCCTTTCCATGTTGAAAAACGAATATAATAGATGGCAAATCCGCAAACTTTTCCGTTTACTTCGGCTACAAAGCTCCACCAAACCGGGTTTTGTCCGAATCCACTTTCCTCTAAATGATCTAAAGAGATAGTCACTTCGCCGGGAGTTTTCACATAAGACGCCAAGCCTTTTATTAGTTCCAGGAGCTTAGGGCAGTCAGACTTTCGTGCCCTTCGAATAATGAGGTTTTGTATCATTTTAATATTTTAAATAGATGTGTGTATGTGTCGAATATAATTGACTCGCTTTTGAAGAAACTACTTAAAGTTCCATTGTTAGCCAAATCGTTTGTTGAGCCAATTTGAATACCATTTTGTTTATCCATCAACCAAAGTTTGTCCGATAGTTGTAAAGCTAATTCCAAATCGTGTGTCGAAAAGAAAAAAGTTTTTCCAACTTCGCTCGTCAACTTGCGCATCAGGCGAATAATATCCACTTTACTTGGATAATCCAAGAAAGCAGTTGGTTCGTCGAGAAAGATAATCGGGGTTTGTTGTGCTAATGCTTTTGCAATCATTACCTTTTGTCTTTCTCCATCGCTTAAATCTTGAATAGGACGGTTGATCAGATCTTGAACTCCAACCAAGCAAATGGCTTCTTCTACTATTTCTTTGTCTTTTTTCCCAAGTATCCCCCAGAAGTTGGTGTAGGGGCTTCTTCCCATTCCTACCAAATCGCGAACACTCATATCACGAACATCGATCTTTTCTGTTAATACTACTCCTATTATTTTGGATAAGTCTTTGTTCGAATATTGAGAAATTGGTTTCCCGAGTATATTTATTTCACCGGATAATGGTAATAAAAAGGCAGACAATGTTTTTAATAGAGTAGACTTCCCTACTCCATTTGCTCCTATCAAGCATGTTAGTTCTGATTTGTTAATAGAACCGGTCAATCCGTTTGCTACAATTTTGTTTCGCTTCCCGAAGTAACCAATAGACAAGTTGTTTATTTCAACCGCAACGGAAGACATTAATCCAGTTTTAAGACGGCAAGGAAAGCTTTTTGAGGCACTTCGACGTTTCCTACTTGCTTCATTCTCTTCTTACCTTCCTTTTGTTTTTCGAGTAGTTTGCGTTTCCGTGAAATATCTCCTCCATAACATTTGGCTGTAACGTCTTTTCTAACCGCCTTAATTGTTTCGCGAGCAATAATCTTTGCTCCGATTGCAGCTTGAATAGCAACATCGAATTGTTGACGAGGAATTAGTTCTTTAAGTTTCTCACACATTCTTCGTCCGAAAGAAACAGCATTGTCGAAATGAGTTAGTGTAGATAAAGCATCTACCGGTTCTCCATTAAGCAAGATGTCTAACTTAACCAACTTAGAGGGGCGATAATCGTGCATATGATAATCAAACGAGGCATATCCTTTTGAAATACTCTTCAACTTGTCGTAAAAGTCGATAACAATTTCACCTAAAGGAATGTCATATATAATCTCTACCCGATCACCGGATATATAATCTTGCTTTACAAGAATCCCTCGTTTGCCCAAGCAAAGCGTCATGATGGCTCCGATATAAGTAGTGCTGGTAATAACAGACGCTCGAATGAAAGGTTCGTCAATATGATCGATTAAAGTAGGATCGGGCAGTCCGGCCGGATTATGTACTTCCCGGCAGACTCCTTGTTTATCATAGACTTTATAAGAAACGTTCGGGACGGTTGTAATCACATCCATATTAAATTCCCGGTCGAGTCTTTCTTGAATAATCTCCATATGAAGCAATCCTAAGAACCCGCAACGAAAACCAAAGCCTAAAGCGATAGACGATTCGGGCTGAAAGGTAAGCGAAGCATCGTTTAATTGCAGTTTTTCTAAAGAAGCTCGAAGATTTTCGAAGTCTTCCGGATCAATCGGATATACTCCGGCAAACACCATCGGTTTTACTTCTTCGAATCCTTCGATTGCTTTCTCGCACGGACGTTTTACATGGGTGATCGTATCCCCTACTTTTACTTCTTTCGAGGCTTTAATCCCCGAAATAATATAGCCTACGCTACCACAAGTAACTTCTTGCTGAGGAACCATATTTAGTTTTAAGATTCCAACCTCATCGGCTTCGTATTCTTTTCCTGTTGCAACAAATTTTACTAAGTCGCCCTTTTTAATAGAACCGTTAAGGATTTTGAAATAAGCAATAATTCCTCGAAAGGGGTTAAATACCGAGTCGAAGATTAAAGCTTGAAGTGGCGCTTCCGGATCTCCTTTCGGGGCAGGAACTTTTTCTATAATTGCATCTAATATGTCATATACTCCCTCTCCTGTTTTACCGCTTGCCCGGATAATATCCGTTTCGTCGCAACCAATTAGTTCGATTATTTGATCTTGAACTTCTTCCGGCATAGCTTGAGGCAAATCAATCTTGTTCATTACAGGTATAATCTCCAAGTCGTTTTCTAAAGCCATATAAAGATTAGAAATAGTCTGAGCCTGTATACCTTGTGCGGCATCTACAATAAGTAAAGCGCCTTCGCAGGCAGCAATAGAACGAGATACTTCGTACGAAAAGTCAACGTGTCCCGGAGTATCAATTAAGTTAAGTATATAGGTTTCTCCTTTGTAAGTATATTTCATCTGTATGGCATGGCTCTTGATTGTGATACCTCGTTCACGTTCTAAGTCCATATCATCTAATACTTGTGCTTGCAAAGCTTTGCCTTCTACGGTTTGGGTGTACTCTAACAAACGGTCGGCCAAAGTAGATTTACCATGATCAATATGAGCAATAATACAAAAGTTTCTAATATTTTTCATCTAATAAAACGGAGATAATATTTTTTCAGAACGCAAAGGTACAAAAATAAATTAGTAATGAAATGATTCAAACCGTTTATAATTGACCATTAAAAGCAAGTAAACGGCGAGTTGAATAAATTTAACATATTTATTCATATTTCATGAATATCATCCTCGTACTATGAGGGTAAAATTGTGGTCTAATGAGAGGGAGGTTTTCATTTAATGAGAAGGTCGTTCTCATCTAATGAGAACAAGCTTGTCGTCTAATGAAAACCTCCCTCTCATTAAATGAAAAATCAGCCACCATTATACAATTCTATTTCAACAACTTACAAAAGTCAAATTCCCATCACAGACCGGACTTTGATCAAGAAACAAGACAAAACAAAAGAAAGACCAAAGAATCGGATTTAACAGAAATTAAGCTCCCCAAAAACGTTTTTTCCGATAAACATATCCTGCTCTACACTTGCTATCAATCCGAATACCGGTAAAGCTCGAAAAATATTAGATGAGATATTAAAGGCATAAAGGTTTTTTTCTTACCTTTGTGCTCACTCTGATTACGCATGAAGAAATATATTGATTCTATTAAAAAGTATGTTAGCAAGCTCAATAAGTATTGGGTAGCTATCATTTTCTTTATCGCTATTACTTTCGTATTTGGCAACTATACTATATTTCATCGAATAAAGTATAATAATGAAATAAGTAGCCTACGGGAAGAGATTAAAGAATATAGAGATCAAAACAAGGCAAATAGCGACCAAATAGAAGCTTTGCACAACGACAACGAAGTGTTGGAAAAATATGCGCGTGAGGAATTACTGATGGTAAAGCCCAACGAAGAGGTCTTTATTATTAATGAATAACTTATGAACAATAAAACAAAGAACATCCTTTTCTACATTTGCTCCACCCTGTTGGTAATCTCTGCCGTACTTTTTTATATTGAGAAAGTATATACTCCCTATCTTTACGCAATAGCCGGAGCAGGAGTTGCAGTAGTTCTTCTTGCAAGTCCTTACAATGGAGAAAACATAAGACTTAAACGACTAAACATACAGCAATCCATAGCTGCCATCCTACTTCCACTCTCTTCCTATTTCATGTTTAAGGGAAGCAACGAATGGTATGTATTGCTGCTTGTTTCTGCAGTACTCATCCTTTACACTTCGTTTGTGCGGGATTATGAATTGAAGAAAGAGAGAGAAAATGGAGAAAATAACAAGCCTTCAGAATAATCGGATCAAGAATATTATTAAGCTTCGATCGAAAGCTCACGAACGGAAAAAACAAGGTTTGTTCATAATCGAAGGAGCAAGAGAGATCAGCTTAGCTTTAATGGGGAATTACGAATTAGATTCGGTTTTTATTTGCCCGTCTATCGGGTTTCACTCCGAACCCAATCTAAAAGAAATACCGGCCAACAACTTCTACGAAGTTACGGAAACAGTCTTTGAAAAGATTGCTTACCGGGAAGCATCCGATGGTATTTTAGCAATCACCAAACCTAAGTCGCATAGCCTCGACGACTTAAACTTAGGCAAGAATCCTTTCGTTATTGTTCTCGAATCCGTAGAAAAACCGGGAAATCTCGGTGCAATACTCCGAACTGCAGACGCCGCCAAAGCAGATGCAATTATAGTCTGCGATCCGTCAACCGATCTATATAATCCCAATGCCGTTCGATCGAGCGTAGGATGCTTATTTACGGTACCCGTCGCTGTATGTTCTAATCAAGAAGCTTTGACGTATCTTCAAAAGAAAAATATAAAAACATTTGCCGCCGAATTAAGAACCGACCAATGGTATCAAGATGCAGACTTTACTCAAGCATCGGCTATTGTTATGGGAACAGAAGCAGACGGACTGACCGCTTTTTGGCTCAACAATGCAGACTCTCGTATAAAAATACCGATGCGGGGAGCAATCGATTCGCTGAATGTTTCTGTCTCAACAGCTGTTATAACTTTCGAAGCAATGAGACAACGCGGTTTTTAGAAAGCATACAATAATTTATACTCTTAATGAGTTTAAACATAGAAAACGATTAAATAACAACAAAATAGAACTTGTGAGAAAAACAAAAGTGTAAAACACAAAACTTTATCTCACAAATTAAAATTTCAGACAATGAATATAGCAGTAGTAGGAACAGGATATGTAGGTTTAGTTACCGGAGCTTGCTTCTCAGAAATGGGAATTAAGGTAACCTGTGTTGATATTGACGAACAAAAAGTCGAAAACCTTAGAAAGGGAATTATCCCGATATACGAACCTGGATTGGAAGACGTTGTATTGAAAAACGTTTCGGCCAATCGTCTTAATTTCTCAACCGATCTTACCTCTTGCTTAGACGATGTAGAAGTAATATTCAGCGCTGTAGGTACTCCTCCCGACGAGGATGGCTCGGCCGACTTGCGTTATGTATTAGATGTCGCGCGTACAATCGGGCAAAACATGAATAAATATGTATTGGTCGTAACCAAAAGTACCGTTCCCGTAGGAACTGCACAAAAGGTACAAGCTTGCATCCAAGCCGAATTAGACAAACGAGGAGTTAATATTCCTTTCGACGTAGCATCTAATCCTGAGTTCTTGAAAGAAGGATCGGCAGTAGAAGACTTTATGCGACCAGATCGCGTAGTAGTTGGCGTAGAAAGCGAACAAGCCAAAAAGCTAATGGAAAAACTTTACAAGCCTTTTACATTAAGCAACTATCGAATGATATTTACCGACATACCTTCTGCCGAGATGATCAAATACGCCGCTAATGCTATGTTGGCAACTCGCATTTCGTTCATGAACGACATTGCCAACCTATGTCAATTAGTAGGTGCAGATGTAAATATGGTACGACGAGGAATCGGATCAGATAGTCGGATCGGCAATAAGTTCCTTTATCCGGGTTGTGGTTATGGAGGAAGTTGCTTCCCGAAAGACGTTAAAGCATTGATCAAAACAGCCAAGCAGTACGGCTATGACATGCAAGTACTTCAGGCTGTAGAGGAAGTTAACGACAAACAAAAAACCATCTTATTCGACAAGTTGCAAAAAACACTGGGCAAAAAATTAAGAGGAAAGACCATTGGCATTTGGGGATTAGCATTCAAACCGGATACCGACGACATGCGGGAAGCTCCGTCTTTGGTTTTGATTGATTTATTGCTAAAAGAAGGTGCAATAGTTAAGGTATATGATCCGATTGCAATGGACGAATGTAAGCGACGCATCGGTAACACAGTTACTTATTGTCAAGACATGTACGAAGCGGCCTTAGAAACAGATGCTTTATTGTTGCTAACCGAATGGAAAGAATTCCGTTTACCTTCGTGGAAGGTATTATTAAAAACAATGAATAGCCCTATCATCATTGACGGACGAAACATCTACGACAAGAAAGAAATGGCAGAATACGGCTTTACATATGAGTGTATCTAATGATACTGAAAAGAGTTATTGATATCGTAGGAGCAGGTGCGGGACTCATACTTCTCTCTCCTATCTTTATTATCATCACTCTTGCTTCGGCAATCGTTCATCAAGGCAAACCTTTTTTTTCCCAGAAACGTCCGGGAAAGAACGAAAAAGTATTTACTCTTTACAAGTTTAGGAGTATGACAGAATCGAAAGACACAGCCGGGAATTTGCTTCCGGATATGCAACGAACCACTCGACTCGGTCTATTTCTCCGAAAAAGCTCGTTAGACGAACTTCCTCAATTATGGAATGTACTAAAAGGAGAAATGAGTTTGGTTGGTCCGCGACCTCTGCTTGTTGAATATTTACCTTATTACAGCAAAGAACAAGCACACAGACATGATGTTCGTCCGGGAATAACAGGCTGGGCACAGGTAAAGGGACGTAACAAACTCACTTGGAACGAAAAGTTTCAATTAGACTTATATTATGTAAAGAATCAAACCATAGCTTTGGATATTAAAATACTGGCGATGACTATCGGCAAGATATTCCGAACAAAAGACGTAAACGCATCAGAGTCCGAAACAATGGAATGGTTTGACGGAACAAATTAAACGAATAACAACTAAATAATATATTACATGAACAAAGCAATTGAGTTATTGAGAGCAAGCCAAGTTTTCTTTTTGGCAACAACAGAAAACGATCAGCCACGAGTTAGGCCTTTTGGTGCAGTAGCTGAAATTGAAAATAAAGTATATATCTGCACAAGTGACAACAAGAATTGTTACAAACAGATGATAAACAATCCTAAAGTTGAAATGGCAGGTATGTTGCCCGATGGAAAATGGGTTCGCGTATGTGGAATAGTTGATGTAGACTCCCAACAAGGAGCTAAAATAGAATTTCTAAACCAAAATCCATTTCTAAAAGAGATATACAAAGTAGAAGATCCGTCTTTTGCAATACTCTACTTCGTTGAAGGTACAGTAGAAGTATACGGGCACACCGGAGTTGAAGAAAGTTTTTCTATTTGAAAAACATCCGATCACATCACATAATATATTATAACTAAGAGATAACAAATTTATGCTTGAAGAACTTCTAAGCTTTGAGAAAGATTATTTTTTGGCCGTCAATGGTTCTGATTCGGTTTTTTGGAATCATTTCATGTGGATAATGTCCGACAAACTCATCTGGGCTCCGATAGCAGTCTTTATGCTTGCTCTGTTGGTTTACAAACAATCGTGGAAAAAATGGCTTCCTATGTTTATTGCTATTGCAGTATTGTTTGTACTTTGCGATCAATTTTCATCAGGAATATGCAAACCACTTTTTACGCGCTTCAGACCAACCCGCCATCCCGAGTTCATGAACGAAGTTAAAACGTTGTACGGATATATGGGAGGAGGTAAATATGGCTTCATATCCGGACATGCTTGTAACTCGTTCGGTTTTGCAACATTGATGACTCTCTTGCTACGAGGGAAATGGTTTACGATTACCATATTCTCTTGGGCTTCCATCGTCGCATTTTCCAGAGTATATCTAGGAGTTCATTTCATATCCGATGTTGTAGCCGGAGCTTTTTCGGGAATAATAATAGGCATCTTGGTATATTACCTATATCGTTTTTATCAAAAATCTGTATATAAAGAAAATCCTATCCCCGCCGAACTTTCAACCCAAAGAGTTAATATTATGGCAGGAGCAATGCTTAGCTATATCTTGATTCTTACAATATTTAATCGGCAAGTCGTCGAAATGATAAAATAAGTCAGCGAATACATAATCTGTAAGGGATACTCATTTTATTATAAAGGGTTTGAGGAATAGATATATTTTCATTACTTTTGTTCCATATTATCCATAAAATAGGAAATAAAGCATGTATCTAAAACTTATGCCCAAAGCAATGTTTATTGCGTGCAAGTTCCATACGACAAATAAACAAAAGAACAATACGTATGAAAGTAAAAGTCATCAATAAATCCAAGCATAATTTGCCTGAATATGAAACTCCATATTCAGCAGGACTCGACCTAAGAGCTAATATAGACGAACCTATAACATTAAAGTCTTTAGAACGAGCCTTAATTCCAACAGGTTTATTTATTGAACTTCCAGTCGGTTACGAAGCACAAATTCGTCCAAGAAGTGGTTTAGCTATTAAACATGGTATATCATTAGTGAATACACCAGGAACGATTGACTCTGACTATCGAGGAGAAATAAAGGTTATCGTGATCAACCTTTCTAAAGATGATTTTATCATTAACGACGGAGAAAGGATATGCCAAATGGTTATTTCAAAACATGAACATATTGCGTGGGAAGAAGTAATTGAATTAGAAGAGTCGGAACGAGGTTCCGGAGGTTTCGGACATACTGGAAAAAATTAAACCAAAGCACAGATGATAAGTTTCTTCATTTCAAGCATAAAATTTATCAATAAATTATGCTCATTACCTCTTTTTGTATTGAGCATATTTCTTATTTCTTTTACACCGTGCATAGCTGACGAAGAAACAAAATCATTCGACTATTATTACTTGGAAGGGCTTCGCCTTAAGTTAAACGGACAACATGAAGAAGCTTTCGAATCATTCCGAACAGCTTTAGACATTGACCCATCTTCTTCTGCTGCTCTTTACGAAATATCCCGCTACTATATTGCCAAACGCAACAATACAATGGCTTTGGAATCACTACAAAAAGCAGTAGAAAATAATCCGGAAAACCTTTATTACAAACTGGCCTTAGCCGGCTTATACCGAGATTTCGAACAATTAGAAAAGGCTGTTGTATTATATGAGGAGATAACCAAGATAGAGCCGGAGCGAGCCGAGATACATTTCTATTTAAGCGATTTGTATTTGCGACTAAACAATCCTGATATGTCTATTAAATCCTTAGACAATTTAGAAAACAACATCGGGATGAATGAAATTGTTTCATTTCAAAAATACCAGCTTTACCGAGCAATAGATAAAAATGATAAAGCATTAAAAGAAATCGAGAAGTTATCGGCTAAGTTTCCCTCAGAGGCTCGATACCTTATTATTATTGGCGATCATTATTTAGAATTTCAAAACAATAAGAAAGCTTTAGAATACTATTCCAAAGCACACTCTTTAGATCCAAACAATCCATACTACTTTATCTCTATGGCTAATTACTACGAAATAGAGGGCAAGGAGGAAATGGTATATAAACAGATAGAAAATGCTCTGAGAAATACCGATTTAGACAACGATCTTAAAGTAGATATTCTCAATAAATACATCAAGTATGCCCAAGCACTTCCCAATGGAGAAGAGATAATCGATTCGCTAATGACAACTCTCCTATCTCAACATCAAGAAGATACAGAAATAAATATAATCTATGCCGATTATTTGGTTTCGATAAACCGTATCGAAGAAGCAAAGTTTCAATATCGCTTGGCCGCAGATTTCGATCCAATGAATAAAACGATTTGGCTTAATTTATTACGTATCACAATTGAACAACAAGAATCTGAAGAAATACTAGAAATATGTAATAAAGCATTAGAATACTTCCCTAAAAGTCCGGAATTTTATTTTTACAAAGGAGCTTCCTATTATATTAAAGATGAAAACGAGAATGCATTAAGCACTTTCCTAGAAGCAATTGAGAACGTGCCACACGCAACTAACCGAACAATTGTTTCTGAATTTTACGGTCATGTGGGCGACCTTTACCATCAATTTGGTTACGAAAAAGAAAAGGTATATACCGCTTATGATGAAGCACTAAAATTAAACGAAAATAACGTAACGGTTCTCAACAATTACGCTTATTTCCTTTCACTCGACAAGGAGGATTTAGAAAAAGCCGAACGCATGGCTGCCAAAGCAGTTCAATTAAAACCAAATAACTCAACTTATATTGATACATATGCTTGGGTACTCTTCCAGAAAGAGAATTATTCTCTAGCCAAATTCTATATCGAAGATGCTCTATCTAATTCAAAAGATAATATCAGTGCTGAAATAATTGAACATTATGGCGATATACTATTCAAATATGGCAACGAAGAAAAAGCCATAGAGGAATGGGAAAAAGCATTAAATATAAAAGATTCAGAAGGAGTTAACTCTGATTTGTTAAAGAAAAAAATAACTAATAAAACATACTATGAAAAATAAAATCCAAATCGGAATATTATTGAGTATCTTATGTTTTTTCGCCTTTTCCTGCAAAAGCACAAAAGAGACTACCCGGATTCAATTGCAATCGGCAGAGATAGAAGATAGAATCAATTATATCTTAGATCACTCTATCGAATACAATACTCTTTCTATGTCGGCCGGAGTATCTTTGAAAATGGAAGGAAGAAAGAATGCTCACTATTCATGCAACGGACAAGTGCGGATTATTAAAGACGAATGCGTACAGCTTTCTTTTACAATGCCGCTTATCGGAAGTGAAATATTCAAACTTACTATAACTCCAGACTCGATAACCATTATCGACCGATATAATAAAGAATATATTAATGAGTCGATTCGTAATATAAAAGATGTATATCCTTTTGATTTCAATTATTACGACATGGAGAGTCTATTTACAAATCGAATATTTGTTGCCGGAGAGAAAACATTCGACCCCTCCTTTCATCGATACTTTACTTTACTCGAAGACGAATATGATGCTTTCCTAAACTATCGTGACAGACAAAACATTTCTTATACATTTACTTCCGACCATTCAAACAAAATAACAAATACTGCTATTCATTATGAAAGAGGAAGTGCATTCATTAGCTGGGATTATGCAGACTTCAAAAAGCCAAACAATACCAATGCTGTTTTCCCTATGAAAGAAGACATTGTTATCAGTTTGGCTGAAAACACAATACAGTTGACATTAAACTTTAAGAATATAGATCTAAATAAAAATCTCACAATCGATTACAACATTCCTAAAAAATATAAAGAGATACAACTCGATCAACTAATAAATTCATCATACCATTAGTCATAAATTACATATGATAGATAAACAATAACGTATGAAAGCAAAAATATTTCTCTTATTCTTACTAATCCCTGTTTTTGGACTTGCTCAGAACAAAAACATTCAGGAGTTGGAGAAAAAGAGAGCTAAAATACAAGAAGATATTAAATTTGGGGAAGCAGCTATACAAGAGACTGAAAAGAATAGAGGAAGTAAAAACCTACATCTCAATCTGATTCGTGAACAAATAAAGTCCCGTCTTGAAATGATAAAAACATTAGATCAAGAAGTAGTTGCCATGAATCAAGAAATAGCTCATAAAGAAAGACAAATACAACATTTGGAAAAAGAGCTGAATAAAAAGAAACAAAACTATGCGGAAACAGTAGAGTCGATGTACGTAAAAAGAAATCAATCGAACCGACTTTTATTTATCTTGTCCGCAAACGATTTTTCACAAGCGCTACGCCGTATTGTTTATCTTAAAGAATATTCCAATTTTCATAAAACTCAAGCAGAAGAAATAGCTCGAAATCAATCTATATTAGCCGCAGAAAAACTTGATTTAGAGAAAAATAAAGAACGAAAATTATCGCTCCTCAGCACAAGGAAAGAGGAAGAAAATAAACTCAACAATGAAGAAAAGAATTTAGTTGTTGAAGTAAAAAACTTACAAACACAAAAAAAACAAATTCAAGCCGAAATTGCAAAGAAACAAAAAGAAGATCTTGCCCTAAAAAAAGAAATAGATCGGATAATCGCTGAAGAAATAGCAAAAGCAGAAGCAGCAAGAAAGGCTCGAGAAGCAAAAGACAAAGAGAAGCCTGAAAATGGAACTTCAAGCGCGAAAACACAGACAAGCATTTCTTCTCAAAAAACAAAAGAAGATTTGGCTTTATCCGCCAACTTCGGGGAAAACAAAAGCAAACTACCTTTCCCAATCAAAGGAAACTACCGGATTATAAACAAATTCGGAAGAAATCAGTCCAACACCTCTCCTCTTCATGACTATAAAGGCATTGATCTTCTTGTATTAAAAGGAACAGAAGCTCTCTGTATATTCGATGGAGAAGTGATATATACCGGAGTATTCTCCAACTACTGCCGTGTTGTTCTTGTACAACATGGAAAGTATTATACATTGTACCAAAACTTAGACAAAGTATACGTAAAAATGGGAGAGAAAGTAAAAAAAGGACAGGCTTTAGGAACTGTTTATACCGACTTAACTAAAGGAGATGGAACTATTTTGCACTTCGAGATTCACGAAAACAAAAAAGCTCTTAACCCGGAACTTTGGCTAAATAAATAAATCTTATTAATTCGTTCAACAAAAACAATATGATTCAGAAGAAAAATGCAGCATTGGTATTACACTCAGGAGGACAAGATTCTACTACTTGTCTCTTTTGGGCGAAAAAACACTTCGAAGAAGTAAGAGCTCTATGCTTTACATATGGACAACGACATTCCAAAGAAGTACAAATAGCCCAAAATATAGCCAATGAAGCGAATGTACCTTTCCAAATATTAGATGCTACAATTATTAGTCATTTGGCCAATAATTCGCTAACAAATCATCAAATGGAGATGGACAAAGAAAAACCCGACGATTCTTATCCCAATACTTTTGTTCCGGGACGAAATCTTCTCTTTCTAACTTTTGCCGCTGTTATAGCCCGCGATCATGGAATAAAAAATATTGTCACCGGAGTATCACAAGCCGACTACAGTGGTTATCCCGATTGTCGGGATACTTTTATCCGTTCTACAAATGCGACAATTAATCTTGCAATGGATGAACAGTTTATTATTCACACTCCTCTCATGTGGTTAAATAAAGCACAAACTTGGGAACTGGCAGATGAATTGGGAGTTTTGGATATTATAAAAAACAAAACACTAACTTGCTACAATGATATTGTAGCAGAAGGATGTGGAATGTGTCCTGCTTGCATATTAAGAAATAAAGGCTTACAAGAATTCGAACAACTTAAAAACAAAAAATAACATATAAAATCATAATCAATAAAAATGAAGACTTTAGGAAAACAAACAGAATACAAACAAGATTATGCACCCGAAGTATTGGATTCTTTTCTAAATAAACATCCAGACAACGATTACTGGGTTCATTTTCATTGTCCCGAATTTACCAGTTTATGTCCTATCACCGGACAACCGGATTTTGCAACTATATTAATCGATTATATTCCCGATCAGAAAATGGTTGAAAGCAAAAGCTTGAAACTCTATTTGTTTAGTTTTCGTAATCATGGCGATTTTCATGAAGATTGTGTTAATATCATTATGAAAGATCTAATTAAATTAATGGATCCGAAGTATATCGAAGTAACCGGTATTTTTACTCCACGGGGAGGTATTAGTATTCATCCATATTCTAATTATGGACGACCGGGAACAGAATTTGAGCAACTGGCAAAAACTCGTTTGTTTAATCATAAATCAACAAGCAATTTGTAACTCATCAATACAAAAAAAGAGGTTTTAAGATATGCTTCAGTATATAGCCATAACAATTGTCGGAATTGCTGTGATTCTTTATCTGATTCGTAAATTATTTTCGTGTGCTTTTCGAAAGAAAAAAGAAAATAACCCATGCGATAGTTGTGCTGGCTGTATCTTACACCCAAAGAATAAGGAGAAAGAATAAGGAAAATTTTAATTTATTATCTTGCACCTTTATTCCATTTTAAATTTCATCAGGCCATGCTACCTGTTCACCCGTTTTTTTCAATGTTGGTCGTTGAGCATCCATTGAACGAAGACGACTTCCTAATTCCTTAGATAACTGTTTGACTTTGTTTGGTAGTAAAGCTGCTTGATTATTCTTTTCCCCAATATCTTCATGAATATTAAAAAGTTCTTTTTCTCCTGTTTCATAATAGTAGATTAGTTTCCAATTACCTTGCCGAATTGTACAAGTTGATCCGATTCCAGGTCCGACATTCCCCCATAGATTCGGAAAATTCCAAATTAGCGTACGTACTAAGGAAGAATCGTCTGTACCTTCAAGCAAAGGAATAAAACTGATTCCATCTATTGGTTGTACTGTTGTATACTCTTCTACTCCAGCCATCTCGAGTATACTGGGAAAGAAATCCTCTATAATCAATTGTTTATCGCATCGGCTATTTGGACTTACTTTACCCGGCCAACTAACAATCATTGGTTCCCTAATACCTCCCTCGTATGCCGAACCTTTTCCACTATTCAATGGATAATTTTGTGTATGGAGCATACCACTTCGCCAATTTGATTCGGATGAAAGACCACCATTATCAGACATAAAGAGAATTATTGTATTATCTGCTAAATTATTTGCCTCTAAATAATCCATTAAATCACCTAAACTTTTATCCATACCTTCAATCAATGAAGCATAGGCTGCCTCTTGAGGAGTAAGTCCTTTATCTATATATTTAGGATAGAAACGCATGTCTTTGTCCAACGGTACATGAATAGCATAATGCGACATATATAAGAAAAAAGGTTGTTCGTATTGTTGTGCTTTTCTCAAAGCGCTGATGGCTTCAATCGTTAGTGCTTCCGTAACAAAAATATCTTTACCCCAATATTTTTCAAGTCCGGGTATAGAGAAAGGGTGATTAGCGCTACCGTCTTCTTTATTTCCAAAATTATTTTCTCCCAAATAGGAAGCTAAGCCACCTCCTGCATGTCCGGCTATATTTACTTCAAAACCAAAATGGTGTGGGTTCTCTCCCGGCGTATTGATGGCTCCAAAATGAGCTTTTCCGCAGTGAATAGTATGATACCCATTATCTTTTAACAGTTGAGGCAAGGCAGTTACTTGATAAGTATAAGGAATGTCTGCTACTTGACAAATTCCGTTCACATTCCATTTAGGGAACTCCAACACATCACTTTTCCGGTCAGTCGAACCATTCTTGGGGAATGTCCAATTTGTAACACGATGCCGAGCTGCATTCATTCCTGTCAATAAGCTACAACGGCTGGGAGAACTAACGCTACTGGCATAAGCTTGTGTAAACATCATTCCTTGCTGAGCAAGACGCTCCATATTAGGAGTTTCGTATATCTCATTATAAGAAGTTTTCTCCGTCCAGAAAGGAAGAGAGGTATCTTGCCACCCCATATCGTCGACTAAAAACAAAATAATATTTGGACGATCTTCCTCTGGAGATGCTTTCATTTGATCTGCGATTCCCAACAGAGGAAAAATTGCTATTGCTAAAGCCTGTTTCTTACTTATCACTCGTTTAATTTTTTATTTATCACTTGCAATACACTACCTCGACAAATATCTTTTTGTAGCTATCAAAACTCAAAAGTAAAAAAAATATCGCAATTTGTATAACTTTATCTATTTCCTGCCAATTTTTATACTTAAAGTTACAAAAAGAACTAAGGACAATTTATTGAGAATGTATCATAACGATAATGAAATTTATTATGCATATCTTTGCCAAGTCAAACAAATCAAATAAATGAGTCGCTATCTTTTTATCGCATTATTTATCGCGTCAGCATTTTTCTCTCCCGCTATCGCTTTGTTCTTTGGAATTGTCTTTGCCTTATTATTAAAGAATCCTTATCCTAAACTCAGTAAAAAAATTTCTAAATACTTACTTCAAGTAGCAGTTGTAGGATTGGGGTTTGGTATGAATCTACACGAGTCGCTTAAAGCCGGAGGAGAAGGAATGCTATTTACTATCATTTCTGTTACCGGCGTGATGATTATAGGTTATTTTATAGGCCGCTGGCTAAAAATCTCATCTAAACTATCTTATTTAATTTCATCAGGTACTGCAATATGTGGAGGTAGCGCGATCGCAGCTATTTCTCCAATTGTAAATTCCGATGAAAGCGAAACATCTATGTCGTTAGCGATTATATTCACTTTAAATGCCATTGCATTATTTATTTTTCCACCCATTGGCCATTGGTTAGGATTAACAGAGCAACAATTTGGATTGTGGGCCGCTATTGCTATTCACGACACCAGTTCTGTTGTTGGGGCAGGAGCTGAATATGGCCCAGAAGCGCTTACTGTTGCCACTACGGTAAAGCTTACTCGTGCCCTTTGGATTATTCCATTGTCGCTTATATCCTTATTATTTTTCTCGAAGAGTCAAAACCGAAGAATATCAATTCCTTGGTTTATCTTTTTATTTATCGGAGCTATGATTATCAACACCTATATTCAAATTCCAGACAAGATACTTTGTTTTATATCCGATACATCCCACTGTTTTCTTTCTATGACTTTATTATTAATAGGCAGTACATTATCTCCCAAGTCAATTCGAGAAGTAGGAATAAAGCCAATATTAGAAGGAATTATTCTTTGGATTATTATTGCACTTGCAGCATTAGCCGTTATACTTTATCCTTCATTCTTATAGGAAAGAAAAAAGCTTATATTTAATCAATTTCTTTATTGATTTTATCCTTGAATGTCGGATTAACTCTTTATGTGTTTCTTTATTTTCTTCATCGCCCAATCATAGTGACTTGAAGTAGACGACACACAATAACTTCCCAAATTGCTTGTTCCCGTCCATAAGAAATGCTTCTTTGTATATAATTCCTCATCAGTAAACGAGTCAATAAGTTTCATAACATCCGCGTGACTTTTTTTCAAAAGAACAACTGCCTCTTTCAACGGAGTTGTTTGGTGTTTCTTCCAAAACTCAACATTCATCTGCGGATATGTTCTCCAATTATAAGGATCTGGCAGAAAATTAGTCGCATTACCTGCCCGATTAGAGCAAATCCAATTTATCAATAGCTGGTGCCATTCATACAAATGCACCAATACATCCCTTAAGTTTCTATCCCGATCTTCAAAAGAAAATACAGCTTGTTGTTTCTCTTCGGGTATAGAATCAATTAAATTCCACAATTTATTGAACTGATTATTAGCTGCAATTGTCAAATCTTGCTTATTAGTTGGTCTTGCCATAATTTTCTTATATAGATTGAATCACAAAAATAATATGTTTAAAGCACATATAAAAAAATGTATTACCTTTGTTTTATGAATTACTATGAGTTACAACTAATTTTAAATCCTAACACAGAGACAAATCGCGACATCTGTGCAGGACTTCTCAACGAACTTGGATTCGAAAGTTTTATCAGTACGAATAATGGTATTTCGGCATATATTCCGGAAAAAACATTTGACGAAAAAGCCTTGTCAGACTTGCTGGATAATCTACCGCTAATCGACACGGAAGTCAAATATAATACCCAATATATCGTTTCGCAAAATTGGAATGAAGAATGGGAACGCCATTTCTTTCAGCCGATAAATATCCGAGATCAAGTAATTATACACAGTTCTTTCCACCAAGATGTACCAAAAGATATGCCCTACCCGATTGTTATCGATCCGAAAATGTCATTTGGTACGGGACATCATCAAACAACAAGTCTTATGGTAGAGTATTTACTTGACGAAGATGTTGATTCTCGCTCATTTCTCGATATGGGATGCGGAACTGCTGTCCTGGCTATACTAGCAAAAAAGAAAGGAGCCTTACCTGTTGTAGCAATAGATATTGATGAATGGGCTTATGAAAACTCTCTTGAAAACATTGTCTTAAACAAGACGCCAGAAGTACAAGTATTTCTTGGCGACGCTTCACTATTATCCGGGAAAGGTTCTTTTGATATTGTATTTGCAAACATAAACCGGAACATCCTTTTACAAGACATTCCGGCTTATAGAACTTGTATGAATCCGGGCGCAAGCCTATTCATGAGTGGATTTTATGTTGAAGACATACCCGTTATCCAACAAAAGTGTGAAGATTGCGGCTTACAATTGGTTTCTTATAAAGAGAAAGACAACTGGGCAGCCGTACATTTTACTTCCCGGACTTAATCTTATTCAATCGAATTAAGGATTCTACATAATAATAATCGGCATACGACAGCGGAACATCTATTTCGCTGTTGCCTTTTAAGTGTCCTACCGAATGTTTCAGTAAGAAACCTCCATTCGTTCCGGCTTCTGCCAGGTAATCCGAAGAACTAAGTCTTGCAATGATTCTTTCCGCAGCGTCCAAGTATTGCTTATTCCCTTCGAAAGAATACAACTCAAGAAGCCCGGAAGATATTATTGATGCGGCAGAGGCATCGCGTAACACATTCGGTATTTCAGGATCATTGAAGTCCCAATAAGGTATTAAATCTTCGGGGAGATTAGGATGCGAAAGAATATAGTCGGCAACATGAATTGCTTGATCCAAGTACTTTTTGTCATTCGTAAAACGATATGTCATTACAAAGCCATATAATCCCCAAGCCTGACCACGAGCCCACGCAGAATCATCCGAATATCCCTGATGTGTTCGTTTAACTTTCACTTCGCCGCTTTCGGGATCATAATTTACTACATGAAAAGAACTAAAGTCATCCCGATAATGCTCGGCAATAGTTTTATTAGCGTGAGCAACTGCTATATTAAACAGCTCGGAATCGTTGGTTTCTTTTGCCACCCAAAAAAGAAGTTCCAGGTTCATCATATTATCAATGATCACTAAAAAGTTTTCGGGACCACTATTCCACGAACGAATACTGTTAACATTATAATTAAACCTGCTTGCCAACGAACGGGCACTTTGTACAAGTACTTCTTTATAATGATCGTTAGGAGCTATACGATGGGCATTCCCAAAGCTACAATACATCATAAAACCCAAATCGTGAGTACCAGTATTATACTGTTCCGGTTCGATTACTGATAAAACTCGCATAGCTTCCTTGTATAACAAAGTGTCTTTTGTGGCTTCATAAAGATAAAGCAGTGTTCCCGGATAAAATCCGCTACACCACCAACTGGTTCCACTGGTTATTAATTCGTCTGTTTCTTTGTTATAAGAGCGCGGCAAACGGTCTGCTCCCGCCAATCCTTCCACTAAAGTGTGATACTGTAAAGCCGCTTCTTGCAACTTTATTTCTTCTTCCGTTGGCTTTGTATCCTTACAACTATAAACAGAAACAAGCAAAGCCATAATTAGCAACAATGTTAGTTTTCTCATCATTCAATATTATTTAAAGTGTTATTAGAAACAAAGGTAAGAAGAAAAACCATTCGACGGAATACAATTAGAACAAAGTCTCGAGAGAAAGATTCTCTTCTTCGGTTTCGAACTAAGATTTACTGTATTTGAAATTATTCTTAACGATTTGTTTTTTGCTCTTCATTTTTAAGCGCTCCGGCAATATCCTCCATCAACCATTTCGGAGTAGAAGTTGCTCCACAAATACCAATCGATTGCATATTTTCGAGCCATTGAGGATTAATATCGTCCGAATTGGATATAAGATAAGAATTTGGATTGGCTTTGCGGGCTTCGAGGAAAAGAACACGACCATTCGAGCTCTTCTCTCCGGCAACAAAAAGTATAAGATCGTGATGCGAAGCAAAGAGTTTGATATTATCAATCCTATTAGCTACCTGACGACATATAGTATCAAAATAACGAAACGATACTTCTTGCGAAATACGTTGTTCAATTTCGTTGATAATCTCATGAAAACTATCGAGCGACATCGTTGTTTGGGAAAAAAGATAAATATCCTTATTCATATCGAGGCGTTCTATGTCATCTTTTTTTTCGATAACGATAGCTTTTCCTTCGGTTTGTCCTACCAATCCATTAACTTCCGCATGACCTATCTTTCCATAAATAACGATTTGTGAAGTTTCCGGAGAAATTTGAACAAACTGTTTCTTTATCTTCTTTTGCAATTGAAGCACCACAGGGCATGTAGCATCAACTATTCGAATATTATTTCGCGAAGCTAATTCATAAGTCGAGGGAGGTTCTCCATGAGCTCGAAGCAAAACTTTCTTTCCTTTGATATGGCTCATTTGTTCGTGATTGATAGTAAGTAAACCTTTTTTCCGAAGTCTTGCAACTTCTTGACTATTTCTCCGGTATATAAACCTTTATAACCTCTATAAATTCCCTTCACTTCTAAGTTATTGTAGATCGCAGCACGAGTCACAGCTCGTATTGCCGCGTTCATTCCTGGGGCATCTCCTCCTGAGGTAAGGATCCCGATACACTTTATATTTGCCATAGTTATACTATCTAATGCTATTAAAACAGCCGCA
>JAJDGO010000079.1 GCA_030265685.1 Bacteroidales bacterium OttesenSCG-928-M11 | reverse complement strand
GGAGGATTAGAGCAAGCTACTAGCGGGAATTTTAATCTAATATATAATGCTACGGCTACAAAAGATTCAAACCGGGCTTTATGGGTCATAAAAGAAGAATCTGCGGATAAATATTCGATTAAAAATGTAGAAACAAACCAATACATCAAGTACGAACCAAGTAGTTATGATTCAAGATACATTGTTATGAGTAATCAACTTGATGGAAATAGCACTTTGTTTACTGTAAACAATCAATCGGGTAGTATCTTTGCGATAGCTTCGGTTGCTGATCCAGAGCAGTTCTTTAATATAAGATCGGGCACATATGGGGTTGGGACGTACAAAGGTACATATTCGGCAAATGAATTGTTCTACTTTCAAAGTATAGACGGGACTATTATTAATGGAGACGATATTCATATCGGAGGAGGACGTTTGTCCGAATACTTAAATAGCTTTACTTTGAATGGTCGGGATTTGATAGAGTGTACAAGTTCTAAAAAACTCTATTATCCATTAAAGGTTGACCAACTATATTCCAATGTAACACTAACGGTTGACTTTGATCTAAAAAAAACAGATTATACAATTAAAATAAATGGCAAGAATGTAGTTGCTGGAGAAGATATTACAATCTCTAATGTGGAATCAAATAAAGATTATAGCTTGCAAATATTAGAGAACGGAACTGTTAAGACTACCGAGTATATTATATTTACAGGTCTTCCGATTGTTCAATTGTATTCGACTTCGTTGAGTTCTACTTTCGCAAAAGCAAAAATACGGGTAACTGAGCCCGACAAAGAAGCAGCCTCGACAGGGGAACTTCTGAATGCACAACTCCGGTACAGAGGAGCTAGCGCTCAGGGGTATAATAAAAAAGCATTTGCAATCAAACTGAGAGACGAAAACGACTTGGCGAGCATAGATCGTAGTTTCTTTGGTTTGCGAGAAGATAACTATTGGATATTAGACGCAATGGCTTTGGACAAAAGTAGAATGAGGAATAGGATCTCAACCGATTTGTGGAACGACTTTTCTACTCCTCCTCATTACTATGATAAGGAGCCAAAACTGATTAATGGAACCAGAGGACAATATGTTGAAGTATTCTTGGATGATGAGTATTGGGGACTTTATTGTATGACAGAGAGAATAGATCGCAAGCAATTAAAGTTGAAGAAATACAACGAAGAAACAGAGACGATACGTGGTGTGTTATACAAATCATCTCAATGGTCTTATTCCGTTATGTTTGGTTGGTCGTATCTCGGCAGTACTATACCGGACTATGATAATAATCGCGAAACGTGGGCTAACTTTGAGGTTAAGTATCCCGAGCTGGACGATGCAGAACCGATTGACTGGGAACCTCTTTACGATGCAGTTACTTTTTCTGCCAAAAGCGACGATATAACTTTTGCTGATGGGGCATCTTCCAATTTTGATCTTCCGGTATGGGCCGACTATTTCTTATTGATGGAGCTAATTTTAGCAACAGATAATCATGGTAAGAATGGTTATTATTATATGTATAATATTGCTCAGGAAAAGAAATTAAGTATTGCACCTTGGGATATGGATGGTGTATTCGGTATTCGTTGGGACGGAAGCACTTATATTACAAGTCCGTCTCAAGATTATAGGACCTTTACTACGCAGCATGAGCATGGACAGAACTACTTCTTGTATAGAATGATCGAAAAGAATGTAAGTGGTTTTAAGGATTTGCTGAAATCTCGTTATGATAAACTTCGCCTCAGCTATTTTTCTGTCGAAAGCTTGACTAAACGATTTACCGACTACATGGAATTGTTTGATGTATCCGGAGCTGCGGAACGTGAAATTGATCGTTGGGATGGAGCAAACCGTATTTATTTAGACTTCGAATCTGAAATGGCTTATGCTATCAATTGGATTGAAGAACGTGTCTCTTATTTGGATCAACAATATGGTCCTCCATTGACAGAACCTATTGCTGTTACCGGAGTTTCATTAAACCATACAAGTCTTAGTATGTTGCCAGGCAATACAATCCAATTGGCGGCAACTATTACTCCGGCTGATGCTGATAATAAATTGGTAACCTGGTCGAGTAGCAATAAGTCGATAGCAACAGTTAGTACTTCCGGTTTAGTTACGGCGGTAGGAGAGGGAACAGCAACCATAACGGTTACTACCAATGATGGTGGTCATAAAGCAACTTGTGTCTTTACTGTTATTAGCGATGATACTCCTGTTACCGGAGTAACATTGAATCGATCAACTCTTTCTATATACACAAATGAGGAGTTTCAACTTACAGCTACTGTAAATCCAAATGATGCAACAGACAAAGCGGTGTCGTGGACAAGTAGTAATACAGATGTTGCAACGGTTAGTGCTTCCGGTTTAGTTAAAGCAGTAGAAGAGGGAACTGCAACCATAACGGTTACTACCCATGATGGAAATCATAAAGCTACATGTGTTTGTACGGTTGTTAAACCATCCGGACTTGGAGATGTTGATGACACAGCAACACTAACGATCAAAAATAATATTCTCTTTGTGGGTAATGCTGACGTCGTAAATAT
>JAJDGO010000078.1 GCA_030265685.1 Bacteroidales bacterium OttesenSCG-928-M11 | reverse complement strand
TGCATTGGAAGTAATTCCGTTGTGCGAAGCTGTCCTGACAAAGTACCCTCTCCGAAAGGAATAGACTAAAGCGTGAGTGGAGGTCAATGGCAGATAACATCATTCTGTCGAGGGGCGAGGCTTAATGGTATGGTCAACTGAATGTGAATGTCTGATAAACATCGTTACGAAGAACAAGCCAAAAGATGTTGAGGGCTTCGCTCCAAGAGCAAAGCTGTAGGCTTGAACCAAAAAGGTGTGCAGTCGGTCAACTCCCTGTCCAGGTGGGGTTGCACGGACATAATGACTGTCGGTGGATAGGACAGACCTAACCCATTATTGTCACTTATACGGAACGTGGTAAGTCCGTATTCTTCCCTCTCTTCATAAGGGGGTAAGCGAGCCGTAAGGCAAGCCTATATAGGATGCGGATATAGGAACGTGGAAAAAGCGAATGTCGCTCTGTAATGGAGCGGATACGGATTGACCTCATTGTCATGCATTGGCAGAGAGCCACATCATCCGACACGAAAGTGTGCCCACTTCCACAAGGTAACACTTTACAATCAACTTTTAGAACTTCCAAAGAAAGGAATGCAAATGAACGAAATTAAAATATCGTGTGCGCCTGAAAACAAGGCAATCTCCCATACCGAGCGTTGGCGAAACATCGACCGACACAAGGCGGAGGACTATGTTCGGAAGCTGCAAGCGCGTATTGTAAAGGCTCAAAGGGAAGGCAGACACGGCAAAGTAAAATCTTTGCAATGGTTGCTGACCCACTCGTTCTACGGTCGTTATCTGGCTGTACTGCGAGTTACTACTAATAAAGGTAAGGACACCGCAGGTGTTGACCATGTAAGGTGGTCAACTGACGCGGCAAAAGTCAAAGCAATCGACACGCTCAAACGCCGTGGTTATCAACCGATGCCACTGCGCCGCGTGGAGATACCGAAGAAGAATGGAAAGAAACGCCCCTTGGGAATACCTACAATGAAAGACAGAGCGATGCAGGCTCTCTACCTTATGGCACTCGACCCTATTTCTGAAACCACAGGTGACCAACACTCTTACGGTTTCCGAAAATATCGAAGCTGTCAAGATGCGATAGCCCAGTGTCACAATGTACTTTCAAAGGAAATTGCTCCTGAATGGGTGCTGGAGGGTGACATCAAAGGATGCTTTGACCACATAAGTCATGAGTGGCTTCTCGCCAATATCCCTATGGATAAAGAGATGTTACGCAAATGGCTCAAAAGTGGTTATATATTCAATGGTGAACTCTTCCCCACCGAGGAAGGAACGCCACAAGGCGGTATAATTTCTCCCACTCTTGCCAACATGACCCTTGACGGGCTTCAATTACTTGTGAAAAAGGCGGTGAAAGGTTATTGGAAACCCGACCCGAACGGACGCAAGTGGATTAAACCTAAAATTAACCTCGTGCGATACGCGGACGACTTCATCATCACAGCCAAAGACAAGGAGACAATCGAAAAGATTATTCTCCCTTTGGTAAAGCAATTTATGGAGGAACGCGGTTTGATGCTCTCGGAAGAAAAGACCAAAATCACTCATATCAGTGAGGGTTTCGACTTCCTCGGCTTCAACATCCGCAAATACTCCAATGGCAAGCTGCTCACCAAACCGTCAAAGGATGCGATGAAGAGTTTCTGTGACAAGGTACCACGAAAATCAAAGGGAACAAGTCGGCTAAGGCATCGTCTATGGTTAGGATGCTCAACTACATGATACCAGGGTGGGCTAACTATTACCGCTATGGGGCATCATCAAAGGCATTCTCTCGTGTGGACTTTGAAATTTACAAAACGCTTTGGCAATGGGCTAAGCGCAGACACCCCAAGAAAGGGAAACAGTGGATTAAAGACAAGTATTTCAAACAGGTACGAGGACGCGATTGGAGCTTTTGTGCCACAACCATGAACAAGAAAACCCAAAAAGAGGTTGGACTCTCGCTCAAAAGGTTGTCAGACACAGCAATCCAAAAGTATGTGCGTGTGAGAACAGATGTCAATCCATATGACCCAGCCGATGCAGCATATTATAAACGACGCAAGGCAAAGGACACGGAGCAGGAACTTCGTGAAACCGACAACCTGCTCGCCATGATATGGATACATCAAAAGATGCGTTGCCCAATCTGTGGAGAGATAATAGACAACAGCCGCCGATGGACGACCCTAACGGAAAACATCAATGGCAAACCGTTCAAAACTCTTATTCACAGTTCATGTAAATCTAAGAAGTTCAAACCTAATAAAATTAGTAGGAAATGAGGCAAAACTATTTCTTCAGCAAGAATAGCAATGCGTTGCTTGAGCCGTATGAGGGGAAACTCTCATGTACGGTTCTTAGAGGGGAAAGCTCCAGTAATGGGGCTGACCTACTCGACACAAAATTGATTTACGCCATCGGAGCCGTTGTCGGCTTGATTGGGGGAATCAAAGTGTATAACAAGTTCTCTTCGGGCGACCCCGATACATCGAAAACCGCCGCCTCTTGGTTCGGCGCGTGTATCTTTCTGATTGTCGCCGCCACCATCCTACGCTCCTTCTTCCT
>JAJDGO010000077.1 GCA_030265685.1 Bacteroidales bacterium OttesenSCG-928-M11 | reverse complement strand
TTGTCTTGACTGTAATTAGATTAAAATCAACTTGTATTATCTTATCATATTCTTCTCTGACAAATGAAGTGTGATATAAGCGAATTATATTTTTAACTTCTGATGAAAGTTTTTTTTCTTTAATTGCCTCCCATTCTCGTCCATCAAAATTATGTGATTGTACTTCCATAATTCTATTAACACCTGAAATTTTTTATCTTGGATTGTGTTTTCAGAAGATTGAGCTGGTAAGCATACTCCGCTTAAAGTCTGTATCATTTTTTCATCGGGAAAGACAGGAAGGGGCATAATATCTAAAATATTTTCTGATGGTAGACCATTCAGCTCATTCTTTAATACTTTGAAAAATTCCTGTTTAAACCTTAAACCTCCTAAAACAACCCCATTGTTAATATTTAGTATAGTATAGAAATCCGCAGAAAAGTCGGCTAAGTCAACCATGTCAACTGATAATTGTTGGAGGGAATCCCCATCGGAGAAATCAAGACCATCCACTCCAATTGTCACATAGGTTAGAGTATCTGTTTCTTCTAATTTAGAAGGAGAATATAAAATATAATCCTTATTGGCACTAACATTCTTAATAGTAGTTTTCAGTTGTTGCAACTTATCATCCTTTTGTGCCTGCCACCATTCATATGCCACTTTTTTGGCTCCTCTGATAGCAGGCTTGTCGTTTAATGGAATTTTTGATATGTAATACTGTACAGTGGTATATAGTCTTTCATACAATTCTAACTCTCGTGATTCCAACGATGATATGTCGAAGTATTCGAATGATTCTCTAACAATCGAATCAAAACATTCTTGCATATTTCCAATGGATAGAAAGGTTGCTTTCAAATTATATAAAGCTACATTTCTATTATGCTCCTCTTTCGGTATAAAGATGTTTAATATTTGATTATTAACATTTCTCAAGCTAGATCGCCAGTTATTTATATTCGTTTCTCTAATTGTTTGGCTGTTGTCCTCATTATACTTTCTATTGAAAGTAGGATAGGGTTTTAATGCAATATCTAGTTTACGGAAACGCTCATTGAACTTAATAATTTTTTGTAATGAGGATTGTTGCTTTTTGCCATTAGCTTCAAGTAATGAATCTATATATTGACATAGACTAAACACTAAATCAAGTGCATTTTCGCGAAATTCAATAATACTCTTTTGCCATCCATAAACAGACGCTGCCTCATAATTTTTTAAGATAGTTTTATACCATATTTGATTCAAATGCACATCAAACTCTTTGACAATATTCTCAGGAGGCATGTGTTTCTTTGAACTTTCTTTTGTGAAAGAAATCAAATCTTCGCTTGGAAACGGAAGCATAATTGCTTCCGTACAATATCTTTCATATATTGGCAGAAATGTGTATACAACTTGAATCCTTTGAACACTCATTTGATTAACATTTGTTACATCATCTCCGTATAGCAGATAATTAATATGGAGTTCACCTCCTTTTTCTTCAATCAATAATGAATCTGTAGTCCTCTTTAGATAGCTAATTAAGATCTTCCGATGCTTTTTTGAACATTGGAGGTATTCAGCATTTTTATTGATTAAGCAAAATGTTGCAATTTCTTTTGCCTCATTTAATTCAAAAGAATCAATATTTTCAAAGAAATTCGCCACATCTATTTTAGAAAATACATCATTGTTGGATATTAGAGATAAGTTCAGTGCCTTAAACCATTGTGCTAAATCTCCAAATCCAATGTAATTATCGATTCCTTTATATTTCGATTTTAAGTGATCCTGGACGCTCGACGCTAGTTGGTAAACATCAGTCTCTTCAATCGTAAAACGAGGCAACTGTTTGGCCAGTTCAGCCAATTTACTAAATCCAGTTCTTTCTTCACCAAGAGTGTTTGCTAGTTCTTCTAATTGCGAAACGGCATAATCCGTGAATGGAATAGAGGATATTGTAAATAATTCAACACTACCTATTTTACAAGCTTCATCATATACCTGCCTATTGTTATTCCAATAAGTTTGGGACTCCAAATGAAAAATGCCATCTAGCGCAATGACAATCTGATTAAAGTTTCTTTGACTTAAAACAACCCCTAATTCATTGTAAAATGCTTTTTTGCTATTACTATTAAGGAGCAAAGGAGCATTTATAAAATAATCAGAGAAATATATCTCGTCTAACAAAGTAAATAAAGCCGTTAAACTATCTTCAATCGGTAAATTTTCATGCAGGATAGCGACCAGATGGTTTGATCTAACAGGATGAAGACCGCCTATATAAATATTCTCAAAATTCAAAAAATATTCATCTGATAATTCTTTCAATATCTCGCCCCGATCTTGGGCAAAGCCTATATTTTCTGCAATATATTTTAACAGAATCTGAGTGCGTATTTTAATATTCATACTATCAGCCAAAGAAACTAATCTCAATATTTCTAATTTTGATGCTGCACTTTGAGTTTTATTAATAGTAGATACTTGATACTTCAGCCGCTCTTGAATCATTTCTCCTTTTGTAAGCAAATAAGTGTATTCGATCAACAATCCTTTTTCTTGTACTTTTTCCCAAACAGACTGCCAGCTATCAACAATATTTAATTTTCCTTTT
>JAJDGO010000075.1 GCA_030265685.1 Bacteroidales bacterium OttesenSCG-928-M11 | reverse complement strand
GGTTTTGGAGAATTTTATCAAGAAAGAAATTGGAGAATAAAAGACTCTTATTTGCCTTTTTATGAATTACAAAGCTCAAATAGATACCGTCCTTCATTATATAAATTTGCAAGTCCAAAAAGATTGGTCAGCAGAGCCAGACAATGCCTTCAACGATGCAACATCTATTGCTAAGTTAATGGGTATTGCTTGTATGGCTAATCGCAATTTTCAGTTAGTCTTCAAAGAATACATAGGAGAAACTATTGGTAAATATGTAAATCGTATTCGTATGGAATATGGAGCATTATTACTAAAAGAAAATCGTTATTCTCACAAGAAAATCGCTGAACGCTTAGGATGGGCAAATGATACTGCTTTTTATAACGCTTTCAAGAAAAAGAACTTACAATCACCTGCAAAATATAAAGCTGAAAGGTTTGAATTGAATTCAGATACTAAGTTTGACAAAGTCGACTACACCCTCATAGAATTGCCGGAGACACCAATTATCTTTTTTCTATACAACGGTAGTTATGATGATTATGCTTCCGATCTTTTTGAAGAAGAAAGTTGGGAAAGACTTCATCAATATGCTCAACAGAACGACTGGCTTCCTGAAAAAGAAGAATACTGGGGTGTTTGTTATGATGATCGTGACATTACCATTGACGGTAAATGTCGATTCTGTGCAGGATTAACCGTTAATCATCTTCCTAAGATGAAAGTGACTAATGAAATAAAATCTATGTATTTACCCAAAGCAAAATATGCTGTTTATATTCACAAAGGTCCTTATGAAGAACTTGATTCTTTCTATAATGCCATTCTTCACCAGATTCCCGATGGCTATAACTTAGGCGATGGCTTAATTTTAGAACGATATCTAAACAGTACAACAGATACTTCAGAAGAGAATCTATTGACAGAAATTCTTCTACCTGTAGAGTGAATCTAATCAGCCGTTTTGGAGTTTATTAATAATCGATTTAGAAACGTATCCAAGAATTTGTTTTGTATTTTTTTCTGTTGGGAGAATATTATTATCTCTCATATATGATTCAACTACTTTCTCCTTCTCTTTAAAAGGGTGATTGGCTTCTTTTAATTCAATCAATGAACGTAGCTTATATTGTGCATATTCAGGATGAGTGTCGGGACTAATCCCAAATCGTGTTGAATGAAACAATGGAGAATCTTTTTTACGTTTATCATCTGAAGCATAAACTAATATAGAATCTTTATCTTCAAGGGTTCTGATTAATGACTTTTCATCATCTGTAAGATTTATAATTTTATCATTTTGTGAAATATGCTTTATAACTCTACGAGTCAATAGACCAGGACCACAAATAGGCTTTTCCTCACAATTGATCCACGCACTTCGTATTAATATGCCCAAAAAGTAATTATCATTATCAGAGAGACAAACATCAAAACCACCTCTATCATACAAAAAAGAATCTTCCTTCATTGAAGAAGCTCTATGAAAATACAATTTACCAAATCTTTTTTTTTGCAGATCATTTTTATGAACACAAGTATCGGGAAAGCTTTTTTCATTGTAGTAATAAGTCTCAACTTCTATAGGGTAGACTCTGAAATTTTCAGATATTTCTAACATATATTCTGTTAATAGCAACCGATTGATTTCTTGAAGCATTTTTATTTGCTCTTCTTTAACGAATATATTCAGTAAATTCGCTAATGATTCTTTAATTTTATCCATCATTTATGCTTTAGGTATTATATATTTTGAAACGCTATCCCAGTTCGGATATTGTTCAGAACCGAAAAGAATCAGTTTTCCTTCAAAGTCTCCGGCTCCGTTCTTTTTTCTATCATCAATTAAAAAATCCCCTTTATTTAGATTTTTATGATGTGAAAGGATCAAACGTTTATAGCAAACATCGCCTAAGTGCTTTTTTACCCAAAGCAACTTATCTGTCCAAGCGGAAGGGTTCTCCCAAGGTGCTGTAGAGAGAATAAAAACATCATGAAATTCATATAAACGACGCATCGTCTCTATCGCTCCGGGCATAGGCTTCATGGTTGAGAAAATATGAGGAACCTCGTCATACCGACCTTGATATTCTACCTTTTGTTCTTCGGATAATAAATCAATTCCCGATTGGAAATCAACAAGCACATTGTCCATATCAACATATATTATTAGCTTTCTCATATTCATTTCTCCTTATTTTGTCGTTTCATTTCTTCCAGAATCTTTTTCTGGTTTTTACTGATTTTACTCGTACCATTAATCCATCGGTTCAGCTTTACTCCAATCCAGAATAAAACAACAAATACTACTACAAAAATAACTAATTCTTTCATATTTTTATATTTTGAAGTTACACATTAGTTTTCACAGATGGGAAAACCATACTGGCCTATGCTTTCCATATACTCTAAGATTAAATCAATCACTCTGTCAACATAATATTGAGGTATGAAATTTCGTTCAAGATAATGTTCGAGAAAGCGATATATTGCATTTTTGAAGTCTCCATCGCCAATCATCATCCCTGAAGAATTATTCCAAATAGATTCAAATCCTTTTGCTATAAGCAGGTAATCAAAAGTTGACAAATAAAAGTCGAGTTTGTTAAATACAAAATATTCTTGTTCTGTATGATCCGGTCGCTTTAGAGGCAATTTACAGAAAGAAATTTCCTCCTTTACTCTTACATTCCATGTGATGCAATTAAGAACACCTCCA
>JAJDGO010000076.1 GCA_030265685.1 Bacteroidales bacterium OttesenSCG-928-M11 | reverse complement strand
TCAACCCAATATCAGGACAAGAGATAAATTCTTTACAAAAACTCGATTTTCCTATTTTTCACTGCATCGATTATAAAGAAACAACACCGCTCGGACAAACCGAATGGATCCGATTGATTGGTTTACTTTACGAAAAAGAAGAATTAGCCGACTCTCTTTTTAGAGAAACCGAAAACCGTTATTTGTCACTCGCAAAACTAACGGAAGAATTTACCGAACGTCCTTGTGTTTTTAGCGAACTAAAATATGGCGACTTTTGGCATGTCCCGGGAGGAAAAAGCTATTTAGCCAACTTATTTCGCGATGCCGGAGCCGATTATCGATGGAAAGATGATACACATTCCGGATCAATTGCTTTATCATTCGAACAAGTGCTTGATCAAGCGGAAGATTGCAATTATTGGTTAGTCAAATATTTCAATCCCGGAGGAGATCTGACTTTGAAACAACTGTCAGATGATTATAAAAACTACTCCCTTTTCAGCGCCTTCCGAAATCATACTATTTATGGTTGTAATACGGCAAAGGTTTCTTATTACGAAGAACTTCCTCTTCATCCCGACCGATTACTAAAAGATCTTATCTATATATTTCATCCCGAATTATTACCCGAACATACCTTGCGTTATTATCAACCTCTTCCTTGATAAATATTTACTAAAAAAACATCTGTCAAGCTTTTTAATTCTACAAGAAACTACCAAAGATAAAAGTTTCCTAATAACTTGTCCAAAGTTTTACTAGAACTTGAGTAATGTTTTACTATAACTTGAGCAAAGTTATACTATAAGTTGAGCAAAGTTTTAGTATCTTTTTTTTGCAAAAAATTTACGTAGAGGCAATAAAAGAAAGAATTAATCGAATTAAGAAGCATCTTAAAACAATTAAAAAATAAAATTTAATCACTTTCTTAGTCGATTCTTAATTTTTATATTAATTTTGCATTAAATTTCAAAAACGATGCAGACAAAATCCTCTTACAAAGTATTCTCGGGAACCAAATCCCGTTATCTCGCAGAAAAGATATGCAGAAGTTTAAACTGTCCTTTAGGACAAATGAATATAGAGCGCTTTGCTGATGGTGAGTTCTCTGTATCATATGAAGAATCTATTCGGGGAGCAAATGTGTTCTTGATTCAGTCAACTTTCCCTGACTCAGACAACTTGATGGAACTTTTATTGATGATTGATGCCGCAAAACGGGCATCTGCAAAATCTATTGTTGCAGTTATTCCTTATTTCGGATGGGCTCGCCAAGACAGAAAAGACAAATCAAGAGTTGCTATCGGCGCCAAACTAGTAGCAAATCTTTTAAGTGCAGCCGGAATCAACCGATTAATCACAATGGACTTGCACGCAGATCAAATACAAGGTTTCTTTGATGTTCCTGTAGATCATTTATATGGGTCAACTGTATTCATGGAAGAAGTTAGTTCTTGGAACTTAGCAAACCCAGTTATTGCAACTCCGGACGTTGGAGGAACAAAACGCGCAAATACTTATGCAAAATACCTCAATATGCCGATGGTTATATGCTATAAGTTACGCAAAAAAGCCAATGAAATTTCCGAAATGAAAATCATAGGTGACGTTACCGGAATGGATATTATATTAGTTGATGATATTGTTGACACAGCCGGAACAATAACTAAAGCAGCAGACTTGATGATGGAAAACGGAGCGAACTCGGTTCGAGCAATTGCGTCTCATGCCGTAATGTCGGATCCAGCATCAACTCGCGTAGATCAATCATCACTTACAGAAATAGTTTTTACTGATAGTATACCATACTCAAAGAAAAGCGAGAAAGTAAAAGTAGTTTCTGTTGCCGATATGTTTGCAACTGCAATTAGTCGCGTATGCAATAACGAATCTATAAGTACATTATATCTTATCTAAGAATATAAAAACTCCCTTTTCAACGGGTTTATTTCACCTTTAACCGGGAAATAAATCCGTTGTTTGCTTTAACCCTGATCAAACATTCGTATCCTCCTTCTACCCGAACAATATCTTTTCCATTTTCCATAATACTTTTCCCGAAATATTCGAAAGCATGATCCGGTAGAAAAACATTTAAATTCTGTTCTGAAGAATCGAAATTAGCAACTATCAATAAAACTTCTTTCCCATAAAAGCGAAGAAATGCATATTGTTTGTCCGGGTTAAAACCAATTCGATTAAAGTTGACATACATCACATCATAAAACAAACCTTTTCGAATAGCATTATCGGAACTACATAGGCGCAGAATATCAAGATATTGTTCTTTTATCACTTGTTGTTGCTCCGTCAAATTTCCAGCTCTTTCATTTCTGATAGATTCGACGCTCCAATAATCAAATATAGTAGTCCGCCCATCCTGTCCGCTAAAACCTTCTTGATCCATACCCGCTTCTCCCAACTCTTGTCCGAAATAAATCATAAAAGGACTTGTAGCGAAGAGGGCGGAAACAAATAGAGCCGGGATAGCTCGTTGTGCATCTCCGGCAAAAAAAGGAGAAGCGATACGTTGTTCGTCATGATTTTCTAAAAAATGAAGCATTTTATCGGAAATTTCTCCTATTGATTGCCATGCTTGAGTTATTCGATGAGCCGGACAAGAACCTTGAACAATTGCTTTCAAGGTATCATATAATCCCACTTTATC
>JAJDGO010000074.1 GCA_030265685.1 Bacteroidales bacterium OttesenSCG-928-M11 | reverse complement strand
GATCAGTCGGGTCGTACTTAACGCCGGTCTCAGGATCATATTTAGGATAATAAGTTCCTTCCGCGATATAAATGTTTTCAATACAGCCGGGATATTGGAGGGCAATATTTAACACATCTGCCAGATCACCATGAGCATTATCCCAATCGCGACCACTACCATCGCCAGTAGCTGTTTCTTTTACATAAAAAGCAGATGGAGTAACACCAAGTGTCGCCGTTCCTATTACATCAATTCCACAACCTTCGTGTTTTATATGTACATAATAAATACCGGCATCATCTTCTGTCGCTTTTAGGATTTTCAAAGTTTCTGTAGTTGCACCTTCGATAATAGTTCCATTCTTCACTTCTCCATTTTCTACATTCCCACCTTTGTACCAAGTATAGGTTGCGTTGCTAATATAAGAAGCGTTTAGGACAACATCTTTTTCGCCACAAATATCGTGATTCTTATCTACCTCAAGCAAGCCGTCCAAAGTAAGAACCGTTACTTGTTGCGGAAAATACGCTCCACATCCATCTTTTACTCCTACCCAATATTTTTCACCAACATTACCATAAGAAAAAGAAACCACCTCTCCCGCTGCTACATCTTCAAGTGTATAAACGGCACTTGAAGTCGAATAATCCGGACGATCTTCCTGATCATATAGGTAATAAGTATAAGGAGAAACCCCATTAATAGCCATAGCAGTGATAGTTGCCGTTTCATCATTCGGGCATTTATAAGCCCCTGTTTTTGTATAATCGAAGTATAGTCCTGAAAAATATTCTTGATCTACAGTAATGTTTCGAGTAAATCGCCAATCATTCTCATCGTGGAAAAGAAGGTTGGGATCATAAGTAAATTCCAACCGATATTCTCCTTTCTGAGGAAGAAGCAGAGTATTTGTACCATCTATTTTTACATACGATTGCTCTACTGCTGTTCCGTCGGGAAGAGTTGCTATTCTCACATAAATATCTCTCTTATATTGTTGTGAGTTTTTTGAGGTTTCTCCATTCGGATAATTAATCATAGCTTTTATGGGTCTTAGTTGCACTCCCAGATTACAGTCATAAACTATTTCATACTCCCAATTTTCATCGCTAAATGAAGCCGGATATACGGTGTAGACTGGACTTTGTGTTACCACCCCACAATCTGTTGTAAATTCGAATTGATATTCGCCAGGAAACAACTGATACCACTTCTTTGAGGTATAATCCATATTGTAATAGAATGAATTATTAAATAGATCAATAGGTGTATAATATTGAGTATCTCCCACCTTGAAGTGAAAATTATCCGGAACTTGAAGATATTTCACGGTAACCCCAATGGAATAACTCTCATCCCAAAATGTATGCCAACCACTTACAAGTGTGCCTTTGTCCTCGTCCGTAGGAGTAACATCTTCCGGAATACTCCTTCTAGTCATAATAGATGATGATCCGCGTGCCAAATTAGGTATAACTCCTGGAACTGTACCCACTGTTACTTCCTGTGACCAGGTTGCCCCCTTTGCATCTTCATAGTCAATTTTATATTCGCCAACCCCAACATCATGAACCAGTCTTGACTCTATGTAATCCCAACTATAATCATCAACTTTTTCATAACTACCATCCTCTTTCTTCCTGTTAATGGTGTAGGTTATAGGAAAACATCGAAGATTATCATTATATGAATAATTACTAGGAAATACTAAACGCGGATGACATTCCCCATCGTATGATACTTTATCACATGAAAAATATGTCTCATTGCGAAGTTTAAATGTCTGTTTCCCTGTCTCAGACAAATATGTATCACAGCTAATATCTGCATCATCCGGAAGCCTGACTTCGCTGTAAATTGTTATCGTTGACTCATTTTCTAACAAATAAGTATATCCTTTATCGTCGGGAAGTTTCAAAATTAGAGATCTACTATACGTATCACAGCGCTGTACACCATCATCTAATGAATATTCAGTAGCAGGATCTGTATCAATAATCCATTTGAATTTAAAATAGCGATTGATTGTTTCATCATCAACCATGTATGGAGTTAAATCGCTGTGATTGTTTTTAACCATTGCCATTAATTCATTACAAAAAGCCTCAGTATCCACATTTATACCAGAATGTTTATGCCAGTATATATACAATTTCCAATTTCTATCCACAAGCGACATGGATAAATCAGATACTTTTGTCAAATCATATTCACGCGTTACCGAATAATTACAGACGTCTTTTACTGTAATTGTATAATTTCCCACAGGCAAGTCATACAAGGTATACATATTGTCTTGAGTTTTTTCTGTGAACTCATATACTTTTCCAATCATTTCCGCAGGTCCATCATCAATGATAATTTTGTATGGAAAACTCCCCCCTGTTACAGTAAATGGGATTATCCCCGTTTTAAAACATTCTGTTAGTGGCTTACGAATTTTAGTAGCTTCCAATGTAACCGATAACGGATTATGGTCAGAACCAATCGTCATCGTCGCACTCACCTCCGATGAGGCAACATTGCTTTCCCAATCCGGTTTACAATATTTTCGAGCAGTAACCGTATAATTACCCGCCGACAAGTTGTCGTAGTAATAAACACTTGTTCGACCACTTATAGAGCTAGCCGTAATTACACTTTCAGGTTTAGTTATTCCTCCACCGCTACCTGTTAATTCAAAAGTAATCACTCTGCCCGTCGTTGAAATATATTCAACAACAGTCATCTTCATCATTCCGTTTGATCCACAGGCCGCATCCTGTACTTTCTCCAATGAAAGCGTGATGGTCCCGCATTGAGCAAACACCTGTACCCAGCCAACTGTTAGCCAGGCAATCAACATTAATAAAAGTCTTTTTAATCTCATAAGTAATTAGTATATAAATTAGTAATCATTAACAAGGAAACTATCATGACAAGATAGCCATGTAAGAAGAAACTCCTCTCGAACCCGAACCGCCGAAGCGAGAGCCGATGGGGTGTGATAATAGACAATAAGATTTTTCTTTTCATATAAACATGTTTGTAGTGTTAGTTATGTGCGTAAT
>JAJDGO010000073.1 GCA_030265685.1 Bacteroidales bacterium OttesenSCG-928-M11 | reverse complement strand
TTGAACCTTTTAGTAGTATCTTCTATTTCTTAATTTTACTCTTCTTATTCCATTTTTCATGGAAGCTATCTATCGACGGAGATATGCATGGTAATTACATTTATCTTTTTAATAAAAATATAACTCCCGACTGGATTTTCAACATTAACGAATGGTTGACTCAAGCTGCCGCTTTTTTTATTCATTTATTCCCTAATACAGATAGTTTGATTGTTGAAAGCAACTACCTATATTTTGAAGATGGATTAAAAACGCAAATTATTTGGGGATGCACGGGAGTTAAACAAATGTTCATATTTTGCGGAATAATGATCTTTTATCGGATGTTTGAGATAAAGAAATTCCGATATTCCAAAGAAAAACATTCATTGGACTTGCAGATCCATTTTCCTCGATATAATCGAAAAAAATGGTGGTATATTCCTATGGGTTGTTTGGCCTTAACTATTTATAATATTATCCGTATAGGCTCTATTTCTCTCTTGACAAGAGGACGGCCTGAAATTTTCGATTCTCTTCACGACGGAATATTCCGAATAATTTATTATACAATCATATTTATGCTGTGGGTAATATGGGAGGAATATTTTATCAAAAAGGCAAAAAAAGAAAATAAAACGATACAGCAATGAATACAGAGGGAAAACTTAGTTCGCTAAGAGAAATAATGTTGTCTCAAGATATACAAGCATGTATAATTCCAACAACAGATCCGCACATAAGTGAATATACTCCTGCCTATTGGAAAACTCGCGAGTGGTTGTCTGGCTTTGATGGTTCTGCAGGAACCTTAGTTGTTACATCCGATAAAGCCGGACTATGGACCGATTCCCGTTATTTTTTGCAAGCAGAAAAACAACTTCAAGGAAGTTCTATTGATTTGTTTAAGATGGGATTGCCGGAAACCCCCACTATTCAACAATGGCTTGTCGATAATCTAAAAGAAAATGATGTTGTTGGTATTGAAGGAGAGGTATTCGAAGCTTCCGAAGCTCAGGCATTATTTGACTTGTTAAGCAAAAATAACCTGAAACTCAATACGTCTTTTGCTCCTTATTGCGAAATTTGGCAAGATAGACCGTCTATCCCGGAGGGTAAAGTCTTCGTCTTATCCGAAGTTTTTTCCGGACAATCGGTACAAGAAAGGATAAGTATCTTGAAAAACAGAATAAAAACAGAGGGTGGTAATACAACGATCTTAGCTTCTTTGGATCAAATTGCTTGGTTATTTAACCTGCGAGGAACGGATATTCCATATAATCCTACGGTAGTTGCTTATGCTTCTGTTTCGGAAAAAGAGACAGTTTTATTTATTAATCCTCGTAAACTTTCTTCGGAAGTGATTGAATATTTGCAATCGCAAGGGGTTATTTTGGGCGATTATACCAAAATCAATGATTATATCCGAAGTTTTTCGAAGGAAAATAGAGTAGTTATTGCTCCGAATAAAATCAATTATAAGCTTTATTCCGAAATTAAACAATACTCTACCGAAGTTCCGGTAAATGTGCATCCGATTGATTTTCTTAAGGCGGTAAAGAATAAAACCGAAATAGAAAATATGCGCGATGCTATGAAAAAAGATGGTGTTGCATTGGTTAGATTCCTTATTTGGTTGGAAAATTCGATGGCTTCGGGCGAGGAAGTAACCGAAATTAAGGTGGCAGAAATGTTACGTCAATTTCGAAGTGAACAAACGTATTATTTTAGCGAGAGCTTTTCGACAATAGCCGGATACAACGAACATGGTGCTATTGTTCATTATGAAGCAACAGAAGAAAGCAATGCTGTTGTTTTACCACAAGGACTTCTCTTGCTTGATTCGGGAGCACAATATTTTGGAGGTACAACCGACATAACCCGGACTATTTCTGTCGGGAAACTTTCCGATGAAATGAGAAAAGATTACACAAATGTTCTGAAAGGAAATATACAACTTTCTATGGCTAAATTCCCCAAAGGAACAGTTGGTATGCAGTTAGATGTATTGGCAAGGCAATTTCTTTGGAAAGAAGGTGAGAATTATTTGCATGGAACAGGACATGGTGTAGGATATTTCTTAAATGTACACGAAGGCCCGCAAAGTATCCGGATGAATTATAACCCCGTTGCACTAATTCCGGGTATGATTACTTCGAACGAACCGGGACTTTACAAAGCCGGACAGTATGGAATCAGGATAGAAAATTTACTTCTTACCGTTGATTATAAAACAACTTCTATGGGTGAGTTTTATGCTTTCGAAACTTTAACTCTTTGCCCGATCGATACATTCCCTATTAACCGTTCTATGATGAGCGAAGATGAAATAGTTTGGCTAAATAGTTATCACGAGAAAGTATTTAGTGACTTAAGTCCCCTTCTCTCGCAAGAAGAATCTTCTTGGTTGAAAGAAAAAACAAAAGCAATATAGACCGATTGTATAAAGTATCTTGAAAAATAATAATCGGCAATCTTAGAAAATGATTCTGAAGATTGCCGATTTTTTGATGTAATCAGTTTCTTTTAAGCTAAAGAAGAAGATTACTTATGAAATTTTATCTATATATACTATTCTATTCCGGCTAATTGCGGGTCGATCATAATACGACCGCAATGTTCGCATACAATGATTTTCTTACGCAACTTAATATCCAATTGTCTTTGAGGCGGAATCTTATTAAAACATCCCCCGCAAGCATCTCTTTGGATATAAACAACAGCTAATCCGTTTCGTGCACTTTTGCGGATTCGCTTAAATGCAGCTAAAAGACGCTGATCAATAGTAGTTTCCATCCCTTTTGCCTTTTCGCGAAGTTGTTCTTCTTGTATGCGAGTCTCCGAAATAATTTCGTCAAGCTCATCTTTCTTTGCTTTAAGGTCGATTTCTCGCTCTTTTAGCAATTCTTTGCTTTTTTCTATGTCTTCGGATATGACTTTGCTTTCGTGAGTAAATTCCCGTATTTTCTTTTCTCAAATGTGAACACGAATCCGGTAAATTATATGTAAATCATATGGCAAAGAAAGAACAAACCACTGAAAAGAAAGTTACTTCGGAAAAGAACCCGATTTCACCGACAAAAGGACGAGCTTTATCCGATGCACGAAATGTTCCTTCTCCCAACGA
>JAJDGO010000072.1 GCA_030265685.1 Bacteroidales bacterium OttesenSCG-928-M11 | reverse complement strand
TAACCAGTTTTTTCTAATAGATAATTCAAGGTTCTGTTCTTTTATAATAAATTCTCTTTTTTGTTTTTCATATATTGCTGCATATTCTAAAGATTTATCTATATTTTCAGTATCATATAATTGTTCTTTTAGTTCCATTTGTTTCTGAAGATGAGTATTTGCATCTTTATAGTTGCCTAAAGCGGTATAACTTTCCGCTATACATTTGTAAACATCGTATACATTATCTAAAATACCGGATGGATTATCGTTGTATAAAGCAATATACTCGAGTCCCATATCAATTGCTTCTTGATATTTTTTTATTGTAGTTAGATATAATATTTTACTATTGATATTGCTTAATAAATCGCTTTCGGTATCTAATAGTAAACGATAATATACTTCTGCTTCTTCCAATCTATCCAAATAAGCCAAAACAACTGCTATATTGCTATAAATACTTTTTTTATAATAATTTGTTCCTCCCGGAATTATGTTAGAATCATCGACTTCTTTTACTATTTCTTCTGCTTTTTTGAAATAAGCTAAAGTTTCTTCTTCATTGTCTACAGACAAATCGCCTAATGTCAAATAAAAAGAAATTAAATAGAATTTGGCCGACATATGATCCAATTTTTCTAATCTTTCGATTGATGAATTAATATACGGTATAGCTTCTTCTTTTTTTCCTTGTTTTAAATAAACTATTCCAAGTTTGAATTCTATATTGGCTAAGGTAAGGAGATCATTTTTTACTTCTTCTTTTTCTAAAGCTTCTATTGCGTAAAATATAACTCTATTATAATCGCCCGATACGTACATACTTTCTAATAAAGCTCGATATAAATAAGGAATAAAATCTTTATTCTCGTTTTTTTTCGCTTCTTCTAAAGCTTTTTTATAATAGTGGGTAGCTAAAATATATTTCTGTCTGGCGTTGTGATAAATATCTCCTTGAAGAGCATAAAGAGAATCGGGCGATTCTAATTTCTTCTCTGTCATAATATTTAATAACTCTTGAGCCCTGTCGGTATCGTTCATTATAATATCAAATACATAATCTGAATTTAATAAACTATCGGGGGTATTTTCGTAAATAGAATTATTTTGAGCAGATAGTGGATAAATAATAACTAAGCTAAGTAGATAAATAAGATATTTCATAAGAGATTAAAAGAACGTATTTCGTAAAATTAATCCGCAAATATAGTGAAAATAAAATAGACGGAATATCCAAAAGGACAGCCCGTCTATCTCGAGTTATAAAATTATATAAAAAAAAGGTTTGTTACTTAGGTTAGGATCAATTATCTCTTTATGAATTTCTGTATGCTTATTTGTCCGTCGATATTTATTCTTAATAAATACACGCCTTTCGATAGATGAGATACATGGATGTTTTCACCTATTAGATTATTTTCAGACATTACTGTTCTACCATTTATATCTACAATCTCTATCCGATTGATTTGAGTACCGGTATGTTTAATGTTTAGTACAGAACTTACCGGATTGGGATAGATGCTTAATGTAATATTTTCAGCTTCATCGATTGAATTTAAAGACGGTAATACAGTTAGAATTTGATCAACATAAGTAGCAGGTTCATATTCATCATTTCCTTCTTGTATTGCTTTAATTGTTGTTTTACCCTCATTTATAATATGAATTTTATTATCTACAATGGTAGCTACATTTGTATTAGAACTAATATATGTTACTTCCAAACCAGATGATGCGGTTGCTCCTGGAGAAAAATCGGCATCGCCAACTCTTTTTTCTTCTATTGGTAAAAATGTAATAGTTTGTTGTGAACGTGTTGTTACTATAAGTGGAATAATTACTACAGTTGGGTATTCTTCATTCGAGTTAATGGCATCGTTTGTTATAGTCAATTCGTAATTTCCGGTTGTATAAAAGGTGATGGTTTGAGAACTAAAGTCTAAGGTATAATCTGTATTTTCAACAGCTATATTTTCTCCTTTTTTTACAACAATGTTACTAACCGAAGATCCGAATGTACCTAATTTCATATTTCCACTTAAAGAGAACGAATTATTAGTAAATGCTTTCTTAGTTTCGTAAGTTTGTGTTCCGAAATTTTGAGGACCTGAAGAACTCATCTTTGTTTGTATTGAATATAACATAGCTAATGATAACTGATTATCATAGCAATTTACACCATCGCGAATAGATCTGGCAATAGTTAGATAAGTAAGCTTATTAGAAAAACAATTCAATTTGGAAAGATTTAAGCATTTACTTAGATCTAACTTTTCTATTTGATTATTTTCACAACTCAAAATAGAAACACTTTCCGGAACATTTAGAACAGTAAGTTCGTTATTTTTGCAATATAGGGTTGCAAGTGTTTCTAATCCGGTAGTATTTATTTCTTTTAATTTATTATTTGAACATTCGAAGTTCATTAATTTTGGGTTTTTACTTAAATCTAAAGTTTCCAATTGATTATTCTGACAGTTCAAGAAGTTTAGTAATGGACTGGAAATAGTTAATGACTGGAGTTGGTTTTGATGACAATATACTATTTCTAATATATCATTCTTACTTAAGTCGAGTGTTGTTAATTCATTTCCATAGCAATTTAGAAGATACAACATTGAATTATTTGTTAAATCTAAGGATTGAACTTCTTGCTCTTTTACGTCAAGATAAGTAATATTACATCCGTATTCTCCGGTGATAGTTGCAGTAAATTCACTCGAACTGTTATATACTTTCGAGGAACCCATTGTGTTTCCGGTTGCAGTAATGGTTTCTTTTGTTCCATTACCCCAATCAATTGTAACTTTTTTTCCATTTGTTGCACTAAAATATATAGTTCGCATTTTAGTAATACTTCCTCTCCATTTAATAATTGCTTGATCCGGACCTTTTACTTCAAATGGAATAATTACTACAGCGGGATATTCTTCGTTTGAGACAATAGAATTATTAGATAATTTTACTTCGAAACGACCACCGGTAAGGAATGTAATTGTTTCGTTTACATAATCAAGTTTATAATCTGTATTTTCTATGGCTTCTTTATTTTCCCGGATTATTGAAAATGTGGTTTTATTACCGCCAATATTCATCTCTCCTTTAAGAGAGTAGGGTATTGAAAACTCGATATTTTGTAATTCGAGTGTTTGTGTTCCTATTATAGCATTGGTTAATTTTGGCAATAAGGAAACTGTATACAAATTAGATAAAGTAAGTATATTCTGATGAGTGTTTAGATCTGCCAAATCGGATTTATTTCTGAGGTCTAAAGA
>JAJDGO010000071.1 GCA_030265685.1 Bacteroidales bacterium OttesenSCG-928-M11 | reverse complement strand
TGCTTTTGGTATTGCTTCCGGAGTTAGTCCGGAAAAAGGAATAATAACTGCAATCATAGGTGGATTCATTGTTTCTTTTTTAGGAGGAAGTTCTGTTCAGATCGGAGGACCAACAGGAGCTTTTATCGTTATTGTTTACGGAATTATTCAACAATTCGGAATAGAAGGTTTAGCAATAGCAACAATTCTTGCCGGAATCATATTGATCGGTATGGGAATATTACATTTAGGTTCGGTAATCAAGTTTATGCCCTACCCTATTATTGTAGGTTTTACCTCCGGTATTGCTTTAACTATCTTTACTACTCAAATGAAAGATTTATTCGGTTTAAGCATGGAACATGTACCTGCTGATTTTATTTCAAAGTGGATTGCTTATGGTAAATCTTTTTCAACGATTAATTGGGGTTCGCTTATTGTAGGAATCGTGAGTATATTAATCATCGCCCTATCTCCCAAATTAACCAAAAAGATTCCGGGATCTTTAATATCTATCATAGTCATTACAGTTGTTGTTTATATTCTTAAAAACTATGCAGGAATAGAAGGAATTGAAACAATTGGAGATCGCTTTGAGATTAATGCTTCTTTACCCGAACCAACTGCGATTTCCATCAATTGGGAAACAATTAATATGTTACTTCCTGCTGCTTTTACAATTGCTATGTTAGGAGCTATCGAATCTCTTCTATCAGCTTCGGTTGCTGATGGGATGATAGGACATAAACACAACTCAAATACAGAGTTAATGGCACAAGGAGCTGCAAATCTTATTACCCCTTTCTTTGGAGGAATACCTGTTACCGGAGCTATCGCAAGAACAGTTACAAATATCAATAATGGAGGAAGAACTCCTGTTGCCGGAATTATTCATGCCATTGTTCTATTACTTATTTTACTTTTCTTAGGCCCTTTAACTAAACATATCCCGATGGCTTGCCTTGCCGGTGTATTAATAATTGTATCATATAATATGTCTGATTGGAGAACATTCTTATCATTGTTGAAAAACCCAAAATCAGATGTTATAGTACTTTTAGTAACCTTCTTCCTTACTGTTATTTTTGATCTTACAATTGCCATAGAAATAGGTATTTTATTAGCTATGGTATTATTGGTTAAACGAGTTTCGGAAACTTCCCATATTTCTGTTATTAAAGATGAATTGAATATGGAATCCGATGCCGAGAAAACACTTAATGATGATAAGCTTATTTTACCTACTGGCGTAGAAGTATATGAAATAGACGGCCCTTTCTTTTTTGGTATTGCTAACAAATTTGAAGAAAGTATGCGTTTACTAAACAAAGATAGACCTAAAGTGAGAATTATCCGCATGAGAAAAGTTCCTTTTATGGATTCGACAGGATTATATAACTTAGAAAGTCTATACCGTTTATCCGATAAAGAAGGAATTCAATTAGTTCTTTCTGGAGTAAACGATAATATCAAAAAAATGCTTTATAGAAACCAGTTGGCAGATCAAATCGGAAAGGAGAATATTTGCAGCAATATAAATGAAGCTTTAATCCGATCAAAAGAAATTATTTCTTCCGATTTATAATTAAGAAATCAATTATCGATTAAATTTTTATAGTATACAGTAACCCTTCTTCCTTATAAATTAAGGTAGGAGGGTTTAATATAGTTGATTTCCGGAATATTTATCTCCATTCTTTCATAAGTAAACGATTATAAGCAATATATTGATATATAGCTATCGAATTGTCGATTTGAATTAATTGATTTACTCATTCAAATGTCCAGAAATTAGGACAAATTGTCCATAATCTTCTATTTGCCTTTTTTACTTTTGTCTCCGAATAAATTAAGATCATCTAAATGCGATGATCTATTCTATCGACTATTTAATTTTTCAAAAAATGAACATACAACAATTACTCAAAAAAAGTTTATTATTACTATTCTTAGCTTTAATGTCGATAACCATTTCGGCTGCCGATCAAATTACTTTTACATGGAAAGGAAGTACTTCCGGAAAATCATTTTCCGGAATTTTTTCACCACAAAGCGGTACAATAAAAATTGATTGGGGAGATGGAAACGGTTCAAAATCATATAGCGCAGATAAAGATAGTTATTCTGTTAAATATGCTACTACCGATGAATATACGGTTACAGTTACCGCCGGAACAGAAACTTGTAGAATACTTGCATTTTTTGCAGAATCTAAAGGTATAACAGCATTAAATATTTCTAAAGCACCATTAATGACAACCTTATGGGGTAGCGGAAATTCAATTAGCGAATTGGATTTTTCAAAAAATACAAAAATAAAAACCATTAGTATCTATGATAATAATTTAACATCGTTAGATTTAAGTAAATGTCCTGAACTAACTGATTTATTTGCGGCTAACAATTCTATAGCTTCGATAAATCTTACCAAATGTACTAAATTAGATCTCCTTCAATTCTATAATAATAAATTGACAGAATTAGATCTAAGTAAAAATACGGAACTAACATCACTAAGTTGTTCTAATAATCTATTAACAAGTTTGGATCTAAGCAAAAATAGAAAATTAACCTATTTACATTTAGACAATAACTCAATAAGTACAATAGATCTAACTAAACATACAGCTCTAACTAATTTGAATTATTCGAAAAATTTAATAGGAAACTTAGATTTAAGCAAAAATACAGCTTTGACCAAATTGAATTGTTCGCATAATTCATCAACAAAGTTAGATTTGACTAAAAATACAGCTTTAGTTACATTGAATTGTTCAAATAACTTACTAACAGAATTAGATCTAAGTAAAAATATAGAGGTATCTGATTTTAATTGCTCTAACAATTTATTTACAGATTTGGATTTAAGTAAGAACATCAATATACTATGTCTTAGATGCAATAATAATTCATTCGTTGATTTAGATATTACAAATCTCGCCAAGTTAAAAGAGCTATATTGCCACGACAATTTACTAACCAATATTGATTTAAGCAAAAATATTGCATTACAAGAGCTATATTGTTACAACAACTTACTAACAACTCTTGATGTAAGTAGAAATACAAAATTAACACGTTTAAATTGTCATACTAATTTATTAACCGAATTAGACGCAAGTTATAACAATATAAAATATTTAACTTGTTATTCCAATCGATTAAGTACACTACAATTTCCAAATCAACTAATTTCGCTGCATTGTAGCATAAATTGCCTTCCTTTATCAACTTTATATGCCGGTTATCGTTGCGAATCTTCCGGTCAACCTTTATTAGGAGTACAAACACATGAAACT
>JAJDGO010000070.1 GCA_030265685.1 Bacteroidales bacterium OttesenSCG-928-M11 | reverse complement strand
CCTACATTCTGAACCAAACAACCTACATCGGCGGGAAGTTTCCCACTGGGAACGCGTCTTTTTAGTATAGCTTCGATCAATTGTTTCTCGCCACCTTGAGGATATTTCGTTTTTAGAGGAACAACTTGGATCCCTTTATACAAAGGACTTAATTTTTCAAAAAGAGCGATTGCATCTTTCTTATTATTCTCTATTCCTATAAAAGCTTTATCAACTTTAATCGCTTTCATCAGAATAGTTATCCCGACTAATATTTCTTCTGTTTTTATCAACATCAAAGAATGATCGTCGGTTAAAAAAGGTTCGCACTCTGTTGCGTTGATTATTATCGCATCTGCTTTTTCCGAAGCCGACAATAACTTAACGTTTGTAGGAAAAGTAGCTCCTCCCATTCCCACAATTCCTGATTTTTCTACCTTGCTGATAATTTCTTCCGAAGACAAGGAACAATCTCGTATTAAGGTTGTTGTTCTATCAATCGAATCTTCCCAAATATCATCAACCACATCAATGTAAATAGCGTCGCGTTTATATCCGCTCGCATCATAAACAGTATCGATTTTGGCTACTTTGCCCGATACCGATGAATGAATATTGGTAGAAATATAGCCGGATGATTTGGCAATTAGTGTTCCAACCTTAACTATGTCTCCTTTGGAAACAATTGATTCGGCCGGAGAACCCAAAGATTGTGACAGAGGTATCACTACTTGTTGAGGCAACAATGACTCTCTCGTTTTTTTTCCTGCCGACAACTTGCTTTCCGGTGGATGTATTCCTCCTATTTTAAACGTTTTCAACATGCTTTTTTTGTGGGAAATTAATTTCAATAATAGCCGAATTGGGGCACTCAGATACACATTTTCTACAAAGACGACACTTGTTATCGTCTACGAAAGCCAAATTGTTCTCGATAGTTATAGCATCAAAGGCACAAACTTTTACACACTTCTTGCAAGATATACAAGATACTTTGCAAGACTTCATGGCAACAGCCGGTTTATCTTTATTACGACATGCAACATAAACCCGTTTTGATTTAGGACCTTTCTTTCTTAATTCGATCAATAACTTAGGACAAGCATCAACACATTTACCACAAGCTACGCATTTTTCTTCGTCAACTTCGGGCAAGTTAGTTGCTTTGTTGATACGAATTGCATCAAAAGGACACGCTTTTACACAATCTCCATAAGACAAACATCCATATGAACAGGCTGTTTCTCCGCTATACAAATTAGAAGCTATAGTACAAGTTTTGGCACCATCGTATTGATTTATTCGAGGTCTGTTTTCGCACGTGCCATTACATCTAACAACTGCGATCTTAGGACTACCAACTTCGATGGATTTCCCTAAGATTTCGGCAACATTATTCATGATTTCAGAACCTCCGACCGGACAGTTCATACTATCTATCGTATCTGATTTTACTAAAGCATCTGCAAATCCCGAACAACCAGGAAAACCACATCCACCACAGTTCGCACCGGGCAAAACATTTATTATCTGGCTAATTCTCGGATCTTCTTCTACTCTAAACTTCTTTGATACAAAAAAAAGAACAAAAGATGCAATTGCTCCAATTGCACCTAAAACTATTAAAGATAATAGGATAAGACTCATTTATCGTTTTTTATCAATTCAAAAACAAACTTCTTGGCAAATTTGTCTCTGTTAAAATAAAGGACAAGATAATACCCCAATAAAGCGAAAATAGCAACTAATGCGGCAAGTCCTTCATTCTTTAAAAAAGAGAGAAATAGAAATATCAGCAACAATACTAAAAGCAAGGGAATAACAAAAGCATACCAAACTGCTTTTAATCCCATACTTGTGCTTCCTTTTAGTAGTACTTTTTCGCCTTCTCTATAATTTTGGTTTTTAGTAATCGGAACTTCTATTATTTTTTCTTTCTGCTCCGACATCTGGCAAGAAGATTTGGCATGACAATCCCCACAAGCTGCCTTTTGTATTATTTCTACAAAAATAGTATCGCCTGTACATTTAATTATTTTGCCCTCATGAAAAATAGTATCTTTCATCATCATTCAGATTCAAACTATCTTGGAACTGATGTTTAACCTTTTCTGCCTGCCTATCTTTGACTATCGAAATAATTTCGATTGTTATTTCACAAAAAAGCAGGCTGTAAACTTATTATAATAAGATTTACAGCCTACGATTGTATTATTTTACCATGCATATAGCGGATAGTCTTTCATAATCGAATTGACTTTCTCGCGTACTGCTTTGATATTTTTGTCGTCTGTTGGGTTAGACAATACAGCATCAATAAGCTCTACTATCAATCCCATTTTATCTTCTTTCAATCCTCTTGTAGTAATTGCCGGAGTTCCGAATCGAAGACCGGAGGTTTGGAAAGGAGAACGGCTATCAAAAGGAACCATATTTTTGTTAGAAGTAATATCTGCTGCCACTAAAGCGTTCTCTGCTACCTTTCCTGTCAAATCTGGGAACTTAGATCTTAAATCAACTAGCATCAAGTGATTGTCTGTTCCTCCCGAAACTATTTTATAACCTTTATCAACTAAAGCTTGAGCCATGACAGTAGCGTTTATCTTTACCTGCTGTTGATACGCTTTATATTCCGGCTGAAGCGCTTCATGGAAGGCAACTGCTTTGGCGGCAATTATATGTTCTAATGGTCCTCCCTGAATTCCGGGAAAAACTGCACTATCAAGAATTGCCGACATCATCTTTATTTCCCCTTTCGGTGTCGTTTTTCCCCAAGGATTTGGGAAATCTTCTCCCATTAAAATGATACCTCCACGTGGACCACGCAGCGTTTTATGGGTTGTTGAAGTAACAATATGAGCATACTTGACCGGATTGTTCAATAAACCTGCTGCAATTAATCCTGCCGGATGAGCCATGTCTACCATAAATATCGCTCCTATTTCATCTGCAATTTTCCGGATACGTGCATAATCCCACTCGCGAGAATAAGCAGAAGCTCCACCAACTATTAGTTTCGGACGTTCTTCTCGTGCAACTCGCTCCAATTGATCGTAATCAACCTGTCCGGTTACTTCATCTACGCTGTACTCTAAAGCTTTATATAAAATACCGGAAGCATTAACCGGCGAACCATGACTTAAATGTCCACCGTGAGACAAATTAAGTCCTAAAAACTTATCTCCCGGATTCAAACAAGCAAAGAATACTGCCAAGTTTGCATTAGCTCCCGAATGAGGCTGAACGTTAGCCCAAGCAGCTCCGTATATTTCTTTCAAACGATTAATTGCTAATTGTTCCATTTCGTCAACAACTTGGCAACCTCCATAGTAACGTTTACCAG
>JAJDGO010000007.1 GCA_030265685.1 Bacteroidales bacterium OttesenSCG-928-M11 | reverse complement strand
TATCAGTACCCAAATGGATAGTTTGATACCACCGTCCAAAATCAGTAACTTAACACAGGGTATGTTTGTCGGTGCGATTGCTGACAATTTTGATGAGCGTATCGAGCAGAAAATTTTCCATTGCGAAATTGTGGTAGATAATGCGAAAGTCGCTGCCGAAACAAAGGCGTATCAATCCATTCCTGTGATTACCGATTTTACGGACGAAAACGGAGTTAATCGCATGAAAGATATGATTAAAGAAAATTACGACCGTATCAAAGAGGAAACCAAACAAATCGTTGCCGAAGAATTACAACGTATTAAGGATGACCCTGCGTTGGCTCATTTGTTGCAACAACAGGAATAATCTGCACATATATAATAATGTAAGAGAGTCGAAAAATTTCGACTCTCTTTTTATTTGACTTATTTACGTTAAAAGTACAATAGCATTTGTTTTTATCCTCATTTCAAAAAATGTCCTGCAATTCCTATCAGTGTTCCCAATATAACTGCCATTGTCAGAATAATAGGAACAGATTTTCTGTCTTCTTTTGAGATAATAAATACAACAGGTAAGGAAAGTGCAAAGGAAATTAAACCGCCTTGTAACCACCACGCGATGTGTGACAAATCAATATTCACAATGATAATCGACACAAAAAAATATTGCAAGAAAGCTGAAATTGTTGCTCGTTTTTCCAGCTTTTGTATAATCATAGGAATAATGTCAATCACTCCAGCTGCAATTCCAATAATAATAGATAGTAATAATTTGTCCATATTTTATTTTGAGTTAAAATGATTCAGAAAGTTTTCTTCGCCCAATTCTTTTAACAAGTGCAAATTTAGTAAATATTTAAGATTCATGAAAATATCTTCCCCCAACGCCACACACTGCCAAATCGAAGCCACACACTGCCACCTCACTAAAAACCTACTGTCAGCCTGCCGATTACCACTACTTTTATTCTGCATTAATAGTGATGCAGAACAAAAAACAGTTTAATCATGGATGAAAAATTAAATCCGAAAGACAAAGTTCTCCTGATGCGGGATGAAGGAGAAGGCAACAAACTCAAAGTAGTGAAAGGCATTGACAAGAAAGGAAAGATTGATGCCATTGATCCCATGAAGGCGAAACAGACCGATTTTATCAAAATCGACAAACACGCCGACCCGCTCGAAAACTTTTTCAAAAACTTCTTTAATCAGGCAAAGAACCCCTCTCATACGGGATTCTATGCTGTAACAGTTGATATGCTTGATAAAGTTCTATCGCTTAGTGATAAGGAGTTGGAAAAATTTCGTATTGATCCGAGAGATTACCTGAATAAAGAACAGGAGCAATCAACCAAGAAAGACGAAAAAGAAGTAGTAACCGAAAAAAAAGACGAAAAAATGGATGCAACAACCGAACAGAAAACGGAATTTAAGCAATTCGACACGAACCGTATCCCTGAAAGCGAGTATCAGAAATACGGTATCAAGCCTGAAAATTTGGAGGGCGAACTCAAAGCCATGAGTTACGGGTACAAATCTCCGCACCTTGTGGATATTAATCCGAAAATCGAGGGCGTGGATTATCCGATGAAAGCTCGCCTGTCATTAGAGGAACAACCTGATGGTAGCCTGAAATTCGTTCCGCACCCACAGCAACAACAGGTAGATTTGGATAAACCGTTTCAGGGTATTATGCTTCCGAACGATGTTAAGGAAAACCTATTGGCGACAGGTAACGGTGGCCGTGTGGTCGAACTGGAACCAAGACCAGGCGAAAAAGTACCGTCGCTTATTTCCATTGACAAACTGACCAACCGTTTAGAAGCCGTACCGCTTGATAAACTTACCGTTTCTCAAAACCTGAAAGGCACGGAACTAACTCCCGAACAGCAACAGGCACTCAAAGAGGGAAAGAAAGTATTGGTCGAGGGCATGACCTCTAAAAACACAATCGGCACAGACAATCCCCGAAAATTTGATGCTTACGTTCAGTTCAATGCTGCCAAAGGCGGTTACGATTTCTCCTACGAGGGATTAGACCGCAATAAGTACCAACAAAACGCCAAGCAGGAACAGAGCCAAAACGGGGAACAACAGAACCAAGTCCGTATTCCCAAAAAACTCTTAGGCGTTGATTTGGATGAAAAACAGCAGAACTCACTCCGTGAGGGTAAAGCGGTCTATGTTCAAGGAATGCTGAAAGATGCAAAGGGCGAGCCTTTCAATGCGTATGTAAAGGTAAACAATGAAAAAGGCAAACTCGACTTTTTCAAATGGAATCCTGATAAAGCCAAGAAGCAAGGTGCGGATGTGAAAGTTGCTGAAGGGAATAAGACACAGGTAGCGGTTAATTCCGAAGGCAAAACCAATGAAGCGACAAAGAATGTAAAGGAACCCCTGAAACAAGGTCAGCAAAAGCCTACCGAGAATCAGAACAAAGAACAGAAGCAACAGCAAGGAGTTAAAAAGCCTGTAAAAAAATCCACAGGACATAAAATGTAATATCAACCACTAAAAAAATCCAATAGTAAATGAAAGTAATAATTGCAGAAAAACCGTCGGTAGCCCGTGATATAGCAGCTATCGTTGGTGCGAGTAACCGCAAGGACGGTTATTTGGAAGGTAATGGATATGCCGTTACATGGGCGTTTGGACACCTCATAACATTGGCAATGCCACAGGATTATGGTATCACAGGCTTTCAAGCTGAAAACCTGCCGATACTTCCTGCCGAATTTAAGTTGTTACCTCGTCAGATAAAGGACGGTAAGGAATATAAACCCGATCCGGGCACAATGAAGCAACTTAAAGTTATCAAAGAGTTATTCAATAAATGTGAGCGAATCGTGGTTGCTACCGATGCCGGGCGTGAGGGAGAGTTAATTTTCAGATATATATTTGATTATCTTTATTGTTCCAAACCTTTCGACCGTCTTTGGATAAGCAGCCTTACGGATCAGGCTATCCGCAAAGGATTGGAGAACCTACGTCCGGGAAAAGAGTACGACAACCTGTACGCTTCAGCAAAAGCCCGGAGCCAAGCCGATTGGGTTGTCGGAATAAATGCTTCACAAGCCCTTTCGGTATCGGCAGGCTACGGGGTATGGTCGTTAGGTCGTGTACAAACACCCACACTCGCCATGATTTGCAGCCGATACCTCGAAAACAAAGAGTTCAAGCCGCAAACCTATTTTCAGGTAAAATTGCATACGGCAAAAGATGCAACCCAGTTCGCCGCTATTTCCACAGAACGATACAATACGAAACAGGACGCAGACACAATCTTAGAGCGTATCCGCTCGTCAGAATCAGTCAGCGTCGTAAACGTAGAAACAAAGCAAGGAAGTCAGGAACCGCCATTGCTCTACGACCTGACCACCTTGCAGAAAGAAGCGAACAGCCGCCATAGTTTTTCGGCAGATAAAACCCTGTCGGTGGCACAATCGCTTTATGAAGCGAAGCTCATTTCCTATCCGAGAACAGGAAGTCGCTATATTTCCGATGATGTTTTTGCCGAGATACCTGCCCTTATCAGTCAGCTATCCGGTTATGCTCCATTCGGCAGTTACGCAAAAACATTGTCAGGAGTAAGCCTGAACAGGCGTTCGGTAAACGATAAAAAAGTTACCGACCACCATGCCCTGATTATTACGGAAAATATGACGGGCGATATTTCAGCCGACCAGCGTATCATATATGATATGATTGCTGCCCGTATGTTGGAAGCCTTTTCAGGTAAATGTACCAAAGAGAATACAAGTGTTTCTTTGGATGCTTCGGGCGTTTTGTTTTCGGTCAAAGGTAGTGTTATCCTTACTCCCGGTTGGCGTGCTGTCTTAAATGCACCCGATGAAGAAAAAGGCGAAGACGATGCACTGTCACTTCCGTCTTTATCAAATGGCGACATACTTCCCATTCATGGAACGGACTTATTGGAGAAACAAACCAAGCCTCGCCCGTTACACACAGAAAGCAGTCTGCTTTCTTCTATGGAAACCTGTGGTAAAGACCTTACCAACGAGGAAGAGCGGGAAGCAATCAAAGAATCAGGTATCGGAACACCTGCTACCCGTGCCAGTATTATCGAAACATTATTCTCTCGTGAATATATCCGACGTGAAAAGAAATCCCTTGTTCCTATCAACAAAGGGTTGGTAGTTCATCTGGCTGTCCGTGATAAAAAGATTGCGGATGTAAGTATGACAGGCGAATGGGAAAATGCACTGAATAAAATTGCAGTTGGAGAAATGGGTGCCGATACATTCCACAGAGGAATTGAAGTATATGCTGCACAGATAACCACAGAATTACTCGAAAGTAAAATCGAAGGAGGTAATACGAGAGAAAATTGTACCTGTCCTAAATGTAAGAATGGTCAGGCCATGTTTTATCCAAAGGTCGCCAAATGTAATAATGAAAGCTGTGGTCTTACCGTATTTCGGAGTAAATCGGGTAAAGACTTAACCGACGGGCAACTCAAAGACCTGCTTACCAAAGGTAGGACAGGAACAATCAAAGGTTTCAAGAGTAAAGAAAACAAACCTTTCGATGCTATTGTAGCTTTTGATGCAGAATATAAAACAATTTTTGAGTTCCCTCCAAAGAAGGGCTTCAATAAGAAACGCAAATAAAGTGCTATCTTTTCATAATGTACCCATGCTCGACAATACAAGATGAATTTTGTACTGTCCTTGCATAATCGTACATTTGCCACTAAGAAAGTTCATACGCCACAGTTTGACGAGAAATTGTTAAATCAGGTGCTATTGAATTTTTTTAGTGGTGGCACTGGGGAGGGATACCCCGGTGCCTTTTACTTTCTTAAATTAACGTTTCCTATACTTAGGTTTAGCGTGTTCTTGCCAAGGGCGAGTTGAACGTGTTCGATCAATTTCTATATTTTTGTATGAATACCATGTTCCTTTTGGGAAAAAATCTTCTGGAAGTAGCTTTATGTACTCCTCATTAAATTTTTTTATTTCAGAAATAACACTTTTCTTCCTAAAGCTCTCTATTTTTTTTTCAGAGTGATCTAAGAGAGGCGTAATTAAATATTCTCCTAATTTAAAATCAAATAAAAAGCTATTTCTTTTTGTATAACTATCTTTATCTTGCGAACAGTTTGTTCTCTCATTTAATGACCCAAATTTATGTTTGATATTTAGACTCCCAATAATATCCAGATCTTTATCAAAAGATTCAAAATCTCGAATAACAACTCCTCTAATATTCAATTTGTTTTCATTGATTGTAATCAAATATAATATATTTTGCGCATGTCCTTCTATATGCAAGCCTGTCTTTAAGAGAAATTCGAAATATAATTTATATACAGGTTTTATAATTTTATTACAAATAAATGTCTCGTAGTTTATACTAGTATCTTCTCTGAAATCATAGAGCAACTCAATAATAGACTTGGACATAATTTCATTTGTATCTGCAAATAATGAAAATGCTGGTATTAATCGCCATTGAGAATCTACAATTTCGTGATTTGGATATGGCAAATAATCACGTATAATCATACCCAAATAGCGACTATCAAATCTTTTTTGAAAATTTTCTCCAAAATCAATAATTCTCCCAAATTCTTCTGGTAAGATAAATAAATCTTCAGAAAAAACTTTTTGATTGAATTTTTCTTTTAATAGTGCTGATATTTTAATTGAATTATCTATTTTCTCAGGAGTAAAAACCCTTTCTATTCGTCCTATTTTTTTGTTATATTGTAATTTAGCATAACATTTTTTGTCTGTGACAAAGACAGTTCTTGAGCTAGCAGTAGGAATAACTGCAAGTGTTGATTTTTTATTATCCATAAATAATCCTTCATAGTCTGGATGCACTAATATTTCGTTTTGATTTAGCCATGAGGGAATAAAGCCAAAATCTTTACAAGAACTATGATCGTCTATTTGAATTATTGGCACACCAAATTCTGTTGTTTTAGAATATGGGGTGTATTTTTTACTTGTATTGTTTATCTTAGTGAATCCACTGGGAGAACCGTTATTCACATAACGTTCCATTCTCAAATACATATCTGGATCTGTGAAAAATGGGACGAAGTTCCAATTAGCGACAAAGGTATATATGTTATAATGTGTTTTTTTATTATTATTAAGCCATTTTTTATAGTCCATTTGGAGGTATTTGCAACCTGTGTCGAAAAATAATTCATCGATAATTTTTGTGAAATTATTGTTTTTATGCAACTTCTTGAAAATTGATGAAGATGATGTCGTTCTACATTTATTATTACCTTTCAACAAGGTCAATTCCCCCTGATCATCTCTTTCGTAAAAATCAATATTGTAAAAGCTTTCATTTTTTTCAGGATAACTAAGTTCACACATTAATTCACTATCAGCAAAAATAGTAGAATCTCTGACTAATTCATTACCATAATGTATACAATCAACCTCGTAAGTGTAAAAAACAGCAATAATATCGCCTTTTTCTATTGGCAATTTAATATCTTTATTTTGTTTTTTGCGTTTAAAATGTAATCTAAAGTGAAAATATTCTTCACCAGCACTTATTTTATCAATCACATCACATTTAATAAATTCATCAAAATTGCTATTTTCTGAATGGTAAGAAATATAGGCAGATAATTTTAAGTTATTTTCATCTAATGCAGTTGATGTTTCGTTATGCTTTTTGTTTATATGAATTTTGCATTTTATTGACTCCTTTTTCTTAAATAAATAAAACTCTTTATACACATAGAGTTTGTACTTATTTCCTATACGGGGAATAATGATACCCATATAGTTTTTCTTGAGTTTGAAACCACTCATAAAATTATTTTCTAAAAACGCTATTCTATCATTATCATTCTCTTCTTTTGTCTTGTCTTGATTGGCTATTTTTTTTAATTCGTCAATAATTGTAGATTGTATACTTTCTTCTTTATTCTCTATAAGTGTAAGTTCGTCATATTCATTATAAACTAATATTAACCCATACTGGTGGAGCTTATTAACAAGTTCTCTATTTTTATGAATATGATTTTTTATTAAAGTACTAAATAGTTTGCTATGGTTTCGAATATCAATTTCATTCGCTCTAAATTTAATATTGATGTAATTATTTTCATCAATAATAACATTCATTCTGTAGTCCATTTCCCAGTACGCCCTTGATTCAGAAGGCATTCCCTGCCTTCTTGCAGCTTCAATATCTCGTTCTTTTCCCAAATCCAGCTCATCCGCCATGCGAAATAAAATAGTAGTAAATGGAACTCTTATAAGGTCGGTTTCTGGATTGTTCTCTATTGATGGAGGTATATCTGATACCTTTTCTTTTGAATGAAATTTTATTATTGTAAATACATATTTCCAATACTTATCTTCTACTTTACTGAGTATGTTGTGTAAATAATGTTTTTTTTCATTAAGAGCTAGCTTTATTTTTGCAATGGCAAAATATGCATGATACCTCCTTACTTCATTCTGTTGTTGATCTGAATAATCTTTTGCATCTATAGGATATTCTTCAAAATGTATACTTGCTGATTTTTCTTGATCAAAATATTGCATAATATTTCGATCAAATTCCATTTTGGGATGTCCAGACATAGCAATATCATGTAATAATGATGACAGAGCTAATATATATAATTCATTCTCATTTAAATAAATAAAATTATTTTTATATCGCTTTGCATTATTTGTTATTTGCAGTGCTCTTTTTAGAACTCGGTACGAATGCTCTAACTTATGATCTGTAAAATTACTCATTGCATCCTTAAGTTGAGGTCTCCAAAGATTTTCGCAAAGCACATCACACAATTCTCTTACTATATTAGATTTTTCAACCGAAATATAGCCATCTATTAATTTAATGTAATCATTTGTTGATTTTGCAGAATATTCAACACTATCGCCTTGTTCTTTCAAATGACTATACAAGGAGTCTTCTCTTAATTTTAGTTCTTGTTCTAACTCTAGTTTAGAGACAGAAACATTAGATATTTCTGTCTCTAATTTGCTATAATGATTCGTTTTAAGTGTTAGCAGGCAATTAATGCAATCGCTGATTGAATACTCCCATTCATTTGAATTTTGATTGTAAATAATAATCTTGCATGGATACTTTTTAATTTCCGCTTCATATTTTTCATATATATCGACGAAGTGTGTTAATAATATTACATGTGTTGGCTTGTTGATTTGCGATTCTATCTGCAAGGATTTCAATACCTTAAGTCCATATTCGGCTTTGGGGTCTTCTTCTTCATAAGAGTTGTCTATTACCAAATCTAATATTAATATATCATAATGCTTTCTTCTTAATGCTTCAATACAGCTATTTGCATCAGGATATACTTCTGACAAGATTGACGAGTTGCTTTTCAAGAAGCTTTTTATTCTCTTTGTTTTATTTTTATTATCATCCGCAATAATAACATTCAATTTACCCATGATGCTTTAATAATTTAATATGATTAATCAATTCTATTCTCCATTTAGTTTCTTTTTGAACATAAAAAATAGTCTTTCTGTAATTTTTATATTGTTTCATCTGCTCTTTTATATTATCTAATGTTAGAATGTCTCTTCCTGTCCCAAAACTTGGGAATTGAGTAATAACCACCACATCAATATTAATTTGTTGGCGCTCCATTTCAATGAGTATATTAAGTCCACTCTTAACAACAACTTCTTCTTCAACCTCTCCAGTTATGTCATAAGGTGGTAAAGACATGTCTAATAAAATAAGATCAAAATGACTATCTTCTATCTCTTTAAGACCTGATTGAAATGATCTCCTTTTTACAATAGCAATATCAGAAGAGTATTCTAATATTGCATCTTCTAGATTTTTCATTTTGTTCGGAGTGTCATCAATTATTAGTATTCTCATGGTAAATTGTATTTTTCATTTTAATCGAGACTTCAATTTTATAATTTTTCATTATTTTAGGAATTTCTATTACTGCATCCTGTAAGTCCATATCTTTTGTTATTAATTTGTGGATTCGAGCTAAGCCGCTATGGGTATCCGCTATACTTAAATTATCCAAATTTTTTAAACAAGATGATATTTCTTTGTTTTTTTTATCAATATCTATATTATTTGATAAATTATTACTTATTAAAATGGATAAATATCCTTCTTCATCTTTCAGGTGAACATTAACATTAATTTTCTCTAACGATAATCCAGAATGATTGGCAACATTATTGAATAGAATATGAAATATATCAGAAAATGGATTTAAGTATTTTCCATTAATCAAATTTTTAAAATTACTTAGTGTGACTTCCAGTTTTATCTGTTTATAAAAAGAAATATGACATGCCTCTATTAAATTTTCAAGTTTAAAAGGATTATCGTCTGGTTTCATTATGCTAAACCACTTAGTGATATTTGTTATTTTATTCTGACATGCTGTATTCGCACTTAAAATAGATTCTGTAAGAGAAAAAAGTTGTTGCTTTTTATAATGCTTTTGAAGTTCGTTCTGTAGATTAATGTTAAAGTCGTTAATTTTATTTATAACATTATCTAATAAGAATTCTCTAGCTATTTTTAAATTTTGATTACTTCTATTCCAAAGCTCATCAACGATGGCGTCAAAGAAATTTTCAAATGTTATATTGTCGGTTTTAATAATTTTATTACACATTTTTTTAAGTTCTTCGTCGCTGAAACAGAAGTCAAATAATGCATCTGATGGCAATTCTTTATCAATTTTAACGCGTAATATTCTTTTGTTTAAATCTGTTATTAGATTGTCAATTTTAGATGAAAAATCGGACATTATAGTTTGGAATTTTTTTTCTTTGGATAATGCATCCCATGCAGAATTTTGTAAATATTTTGAAGTTTTTGAATCTATGATTGTAATCAAATTATATTCTTCAAAAATAGTTCGTATAGCGTTCTGCATATTGCCATGTCTAATTCTTGTTCCTAAATACCAATCAAATCCGTAATCATTATTAAGTACAAAAATATCACGAATGTCTTCAAACAAACGGTTGAAATTTTGGCTGAAGATGACGGCCTGCGTTTTTTTGTCGTTGATTTTATCATAGTTGGCGTTAAATAAATCATTGAATTTTTTTTTCAATATAAGATATTTTACATCATTTTTTATCCCTTCAATATTAACCGTTAATTTCCCATGACTTGTTCGATATTGTGTTGAAATTACATTTTTGTCTATTTCAAGTCTGTATATTTCTTCCTCGTAATCTTTTTTATTTTCACTATCAATTTGAATTAGTCTGTTGTAAACTTCAATACATTCTTCGATTAAACCCTGCCTGCTCGTATATTTTGTAGCACCACTACCAATAATATTTTTTGTACATACATTTCTAAGAACATATTTAATATTTTCAATATTTTCATTTGATATTGATGAGAGTTCATGTGGGGAATGTATTTTATTAGCTGACATATAATTGGCTAATGCACCCCATTGATATATATCATCAACCTTAAATAAATGTAGATATATTGGAGAAAATACATTTCCTCGAATGTCTGAACTTGGATTATTTATTACAGCGCTGATTAGTGTTTCGTATCTTAATTTCGTTGAATATGCTCTATTTTTTAGAATATAATTAGTAACAAGGGTTATAGCATCATTAAATTCTCCCATTTCAACCAAGCATCTCATCTTTCCATGAACTATTTTGATTTCATTGTGCGGAATTTTTAAAAGAGTTTCAAAAGATTTATTGAATGTGATTTCGTCAAAAATTTCATTAGCACATTTGTATTTCTTTAAAGATTTTAACACTTGTGCATTGGCTATTCTTTCTCTAAATGAGTCACAACTAACATAATCAATGACAATGTCATCGAATTTTAAACATTTTGCTTGATTATAAATTAGAAACTTAATGTTATTATTTATTTTGAAAACATGAGAATCAACTATAGATCGAAGAATTTCTTTCGATTTTATATATCTGACAATTCGCGGATACAAAATGTTATCGTTCAAGATAGAAAATAATCGGTACTTAAACTCTTTCGTATATAAAGAAGTTTCATTATAAACAAAAGAACAGCATTTGAATGCCCATGACATTTTACCCAATGAAGTGTATAAATTACGTAAAATAGCAATAGATTCATTCAATTCATCACTTTTAGATAATACTTTATAAATGTTATCTAATGCTTTATGAGCAATAGAATTTCTGGCAAAAAAAACATTTTCTAAGGCAGTATTCGAATAAACACACGATAATGCATATATTTTATAAAGATCAAATAAATTGGGATATTTCAATAAAAGTTGTTTTGCAAGTTGTTTTGAATCGTTATAATTTTGATTAGTATAAATATCTATCAAATTACAATACTCCAGATCTTTTTCTGTGATTTTAACACAATCAGCTTTGCCCGTAAATAAGAGTAAATTTTCGAGTCGTTTGTCGTTTGTAAATGAATATAAATTTTGAATGATAACATGTAGCCACTCGTTTGAAATTGTGTTATTCATTTTTTTGCAAAAAATGGACTGGATAATAAATATTAGGGTTTCATATCGGTCAATAATAGAAGACATATCCTCTATTTGCAATAATTTTACATCATTGTATGACATTGTATGATTGTGAAAGTTTACTTTGTAGTAGTAGTAATCTACATAGTGAGGTGATTTTTCAGCAAACACATCAATAACTTTTTTAAATTCTTTTTCAAATCTAACAATGGGTAACTCTTTTTCAATTCGTAATGAGTTTAAATATGCAAATAGATGTTCGTTGGTTTTTTTCTTAATTTTAGCAAACAAATCATTTATTGTATATTTTTTAAAATCTTCGTAATCCTTAGCATGATATGCTGTTAATATTTTCATTTCTGTAGACCAATCTGAAATACAAATCTCAGATTCAATATTATTTAGTACATCCATCGCTTCATTATAATCCCCTAGAAAAAAATTATTTTCGAATATATTTTTTCTTTCAAGATATTTTTTTATCGGCTCAGAATATTTTCTAACAATAAAATACTGCCATTGTATTTCTTTTTGCAAATCCTGACTTTTAAAAATTCTAGGTTTGTTTAATCTAATTTCATGGTATTTTTTAGGAAAAAGATTTAAAAAATTAGCATCCTGTGAAGTTGGTTGCGATAAAAGAATTTCAATATCATTTCTATTAGCAAAGTACTTTATGGGATAATAAGTAATATTATTTAATTCTACTATTTTATTTTTCTTTATCTTCCGATTAATTTGTCTTGCTTTTGAACTCATAATTTGAAATTATTAGACATGTTATTTCTATTCACACTTAGGTTAACGCTACTATGCTATTTAGCATGCCCCAAATTTAATAAATATTTAAGAACCAGAGTCTATACACACTGATATATTTCAAAATCACGATTATAACGCCACATATATCCAAATCGAAGCCACATACTGCCACCTGCTTCAAATTCATCTTCTTACTCACAGATTGCAGGTATTTTTATTCCGCATTAATAGTGATGCAGAACAAAATCAGTTATCAGTATGAAATACAATTCAAATTTAGAGCCAGCGGAAATGTCGTATTTCCGGCTCAATCTACTATCTTATTTACGAGATTCACACCCTGACAAAGCCAATGACCTTTCATTTATTGCAGGGCGTGGAGATATGGCAGCCGAAGCATATAGTGAAGCCATTAAAAGCGGCTTAGACCATATTCAGGCTACCGAAATTGCAAACGAAGCTCTGTTCAAAGGCTTACACTTTTCACCTTATAATGTAATCGTTGAAATCCTTTGGAACGAGTTTTTCGACGAAGTATCTCCGGGCGAAGCCCAAACAAAGGCGAAAGAACTATTGCCTGAATGTCAGGCGGTATTTGCCAAATACAACCTGAACGATGATTATGCCGAGACGACCGAGTACCAGTCGCTCTATACGGAGCTTGTCGGCACAATCCTGATATTGCTCGAAAATGAGTTACAATAAGCGAACTCATTTGCGTCAGAATATTGATGCAATTAAGTTAGCGTTAAGGCTCGATAAGGAACAACGACAGGCAACACCCGAAGGACGGGAAATACTCGCTAAATATTCAGGGTTCGGAGGAATAAAAGCAATTCTTAACCCTGCCGACAAACCCGAAGATATTCAGCGGTGGTCTAAATCCGAAGTCGAACTTTTCCCGTTGGTGCAGGAACTTCACGAGGTACTCCGTGAAAGTTCTCCCACTCCGGAAGTTTACAAACGCTATGTCAGTTCTCTGAAAAGTTCTATCCTGACCGCATTTTATACACCGAAGCCTGTCATTGATGCGTTGGCAGATGCTTTGAAAGATAGCGGCATAACGCCGACACACTTTTTAGAACCCAGTGCCGGAACAGGAGCGTTTATTTCTTCTTTCAAAGAAACCGCACCTGAAGCGAAAGTAACCGGATTTGAAAAAGATCTGCTGACTGGAAAAATTCTCACACACCTTTATACTGATGACAAAGTTCGGATTGAGGGTTACGAGAAAATGGAAGGACGCTACTCACAGCATTTTGATGTGATTGCATCCAATATACCACTTGGCGATGTTTTGGTATTCGATCCGCTTCTATCCAACCATGAAATATCCGCCGTCAAACAATCGACACAGGCGATACACAACTACTTTTTTGTAAAAAGTGTTATGTCGGCCAGAGAGGGCGGGATAATCGCCTTTATAACCAGTCAGGGCGTACTCAATTCGGAACAGAACAAGCCGATACGGGAATACCTGATGAACACCTGCGATGTGGTTTCAGCTATCCGTTTGCCGAACAATCTCTTTTCCGACCATGCCGGAACTGATGTAGGCAGCGACCTGATAATCCTGCAACGGAACAATAAAAACATAGTTCTGAGCCAAAGGCAGCAGGATTTTATAGAATCCCGCAAGCTGTCAAACGGTATTTCTATAAATAATCTGTTCCGTGATTTCGATAGGGTTGTACAAACCAGTTCTAAGATTGATACCGACCCTTACGGCAAACCTGCGATTGTCTTTACTCACGAGGGCGGAGTAGAGGGTATTGCTAAAGACCTGCGGCAAATGTTGAAAGAAGATTTCTCCCAACATTTAGATTCGAAGCGTTACCAAACCCATGCACAGAACTCGCCGGAACAACAGGTTGCAACCGCCGTAGAAATTCAACCGACACTTGAATCAAATACCAATGACCTCAATCCTCTTTGGCAAGCAGATGAACTCGATCCATTTTGGCAAGCTATTGAAGACGACTGGTTTCCCGGCAATAATCAATCCGAAACGATAAAACCTGCGATTGAAAGCAAACCCGAACCACCCAAACAACAACAAAATTATTCGGGTACGCTTTTCGATATGGACGATCCTGCCATTAAGAAAGAGCCGACTCCGGAGGCGAAACCGAAGTCTGTTACAGAGCAACCTTTAATTACGCTCTATGACCTTTTCGGTTTTACCCAAGAGGAACGCAGTCAGGTAAGCAAGCCTAAAAAGCGAGGTCGAAAGTCTAAATCACAAGCCAGTAAGCCAAAAGAACTTCCCTTTATGGACTGGCGGGAAGAAATGGCACATAACGCCGCACAGCAACGGGAAAAGATACAAGAGGAAACTGCGGCAGCCTATCCGGTATTTGATGCCCGTCGGGAGGAACAACTGGAACGGCTGAAAGAAGAAGCCGAACGGGAACAGCAGGAACGTATGAAGCCGATTCCCTACTATAATGCAGAAGATATGCCATCCCATTACCGTGATGGCTCTCTCGTAACAGACGAAAATAATCGTATCGGTTATTTGCGTGATTTAGAAGGATTTCAGCCGATGTTCCATCCGCTTCAGCTCACAGGGACACAGCAGGCGAAAGCATCCCTTTATATTGAAATACGGGATACTTACCACCACCTGTATAATAACGAAGCAACACGGTTGGAAGCCAATCCCGCCCTGCGTGAAATGTTGAATAGGCTTTACGATGATTTTACACGTCGTTTCGGAAATATAAACGATGCGAAAAATCTAAGCCTTATTAAAATGGATGCCGGAGGAACAGAAATTCTCTCCCTTGAACGCTATGTAAACGGCAAAGCAGTTAAAGCCGATATTTTCCAACAACCGGTTGCTTTCAATCCGAACGAGATAACCCATGCGGATAATGCACGGGAAGCCCTGACTGCTTCGCTTAATAAGTATGCAACGGTAAACCTTGAATATACGGCAGGGCTTACAGGCGGCACTTCGGACGAAATATTGGAGGAACTGAAAGGGCAGGTATTTTTCAATCCGATGATAGGAGCTTATGAAATTAAAGACAAATTCAGAAGCGGTAACGTCATATCCAAAGCAGAACATGTCGAGCGGTATATAGAGAACCACCCTGACCACGAAACGGCAAAAGAATCACTAAAGGCTCTCAAAGAAGCAATACCCCGCCCGATACCGTTCGAGGATTTGGATTTTAACTTTGGGGAACGGTGGATTCCGTCAGGTATTTACAGTAAGTATGCTTCGCATTTGTTTGATACAAACGTATCGGTACATTACGCACAAAGCCGTGATGAGTACACTCTGAAAGCTAACAGCAAAAATATCAAGATATGGGATCAGTACGCTGTTAAATCGACAAACCGGACTTTCGACGGTATCGCCCTGATGAAACACGCCCTGCACAACACTTCTCCCGATATTACGAAGAAAGTCAATAAGTTGATTGACGGGGAAATCAAAGAGGTCAAAGTGCGTGATTCCGAATCAATCCAACTCGCCAACTCCAAGATTGACGAGATACGGAACGGTTTTGTAGAATGGCTTAACGAACAATCGCAGGAGTTCAAAGACCGACTGGCAGATAAATACAACCGCACGTTTAATTGTTTCGTCCGTCCGGAGTATGACGGAAGTCAGCAAGAGTTTCCGGGACTTGATTTGAAAGGCTTGGGTATTCCTGATTTGTACAAAAGTCAGAAGGATGCGATTTGGATGGATAAACTCAATGGCGGGGGCATAATCGACCACGAGGTGGGCGGTGGTAAAACCCTCATTATATGCGTAAGCGCCTACGAGAAAAAACGTTTGGGCTTGGTAAACAAACCTCTCATTATGGCTCTTAAAGCCAATGTGCATGAGATAGCCCAAACTTTCTGTACGGCTTACCCCAATGCCAAAGTGCTGTATCCGGGCAAAGAAGATTTTACCCCCGCAAAACGGGCGAAGATCTTCAACGAAATGAAGAACAACAACTGGGATGCTATCATTTTAACACACGAACAATTCGGTATGATACCCCAGTCGCCCGAAATACAGCAACGTATCTTACAGGCGGAACTCGATTCCGTGGAAGAAAATCTGGAAGTATTACGGACACAGGGTAAGGAAATTTCCCGTGCTATGGAGAAAGGCTTAGTCAAACGGCAGCTTAATCTTGAAGCCAAGTTAAGTAATATTGCCTATCAGATTGAAAACCGAAAAGATGATACGGTAGATTTCCGTTTAATGGGTATCGACCACCTGTACGTTGATGAGAGCCACCGTTTCAAGAACCTGACCTTTACCACCCGGCACGACAGGGTTGCAGGTCTGGGGAATGCCGAAGGCTCGCAACGTGCCCTAAATATGCTTTTCGCACTGCGTACCATTCAAGACAAGACGGGCAAGGATTTGGGGGCTACTTTCCTTTCGGGTACAACTATTTCCAACAGTTTGACAGAGTTATACTTGCTTTTCAAGTATCTCCGGCCAAACGAACTGGAACGGCAAGGCATTAATACATTCGATGCGTGGGCAGCAATTTTCGCCAAGAAATCGATAGACTATGAATTTTCGGTAACAAACGAGATTGTGCAGAAAGAACGTTTCCGGTATTTTATCAAAGTACCCGAATTGGCGGCTTTTTATGCCGAAATTACGGACTATCGTTCTGCTTTACGCATGATGCGTTTTTCTTCCAACAACCGCTTTATCTCAGAAATGGTATAATACGTTTTCTTGCCTATTAGTGAATAAGCAATCACTCCATTGCTGCGATAACGTTGCAAGGTACGTTTACTGATCTTCAGGTAAGAACAGACGACCTCATTATCCAGCCATATTTCCTGCAAAGGAGTTTGCTTTGGCTCCACTTGATAGATATATTTCTCTATGGCCTCTATTCTTTCCATTAGTGCCTGAAAATCGCCAGATTTCATAATTACTATTCCCATAATCCTTTATTTTATTGATACATGGCAAAGGTCGGTAGGATAAATCACCTGTATTCACAAGTTTAGTACACTATTTTCGGATTATTTTCTTTTGTGCTGATTATAAGGATTATACCATACCTTAGAAAGTTGTTTTTCTACACGGTATTGTGATAGGAGATTGGGTATTCTATTTTCTTTCTTGTAATTAGCAGTTATACAGCGTATTATCTCATTGATATTCTTATTCTCATTTCGGTCGGAAATTCAGGAGCGGGGAAAACTGCCTATAATCTGCTTTTAGGTATTGTAAAATTAGAAACACCCAATTGGGTATAACTGTTTTTTACATCTGGCTTTTATTCTATTGCAAAATTTCTAATGTGTCAATATATAAGTATCCACTAAAATATATTTCTTCCCCTTTTCGTCCAAAATATTTCACTTTATCTTCTCTGATAATTTCGCCATTTCTTCTCCAACGTAAATTCCAATCATAACTACATGGGAATAAAATTGGATATTCTAATTTACCTTTCTCATTCACTCCCCATGTCCAAGAAGGTGTGTCTTTTTCTTTTATTTGATATGGCTCTTTATTCCACAATTCCAATACACTATCACAACTCACTTTATTATTTGGAGAAAGTGTTTTTATCAAGGGTTTATAAAATGTTAGATCAGATTCAGAGAAAATAACTTCGGGGAATTGAATAAAATCTAATTTTCTCCAAAATTTTTCAGAATCTCTTGGAGAACAAAATAATTGAATCGCAGAAAATCCTTTATTTTTGAAATAGCTCTCAATCTCTGTATAGAAAAATCTTCCCAAATATTGTTTTCTATATCTTGGTTCAATTTCAAAAATATCTATTTTCAGATGTTTATCTACTTCACTAACAACAGAAAAGCCTATTATTTCTTTCTCATGGTAAAAAGTAAAGAATTCTCCCCTATTAAAAGCGTATTCAATTACATCCCAGTTACAGTAAAACCCCTCATTGAAGGTTTTATATTCTTCGATTAACCATTTTTTTACTATTTCTAAATCCACTTTAGTGGGTGATGTGATTAATCTTCTCTCCATTTCATTTATATTGTTCCTAACAATTCATAATTCGTACTTCTTCCTCCCTGTGCCTCTTTCTGCAAAATATCCTTGTTTATGAGGTCTTGTATATCCCGTATGGCTGTATCTTGTGAGCATTTAGTTATCTTTGCCCATTTGGAAGATGTCAGTTTTCCATCAAACCCATCTAATAATTTGTTAAGCATCAACCGCTGGCGATCATTCAGTGGAGTTTGGCTGTGTTTTTCCCAAAACCGAGCTTTTTTCAGAACGGAATCTAACACATCAGTACTATTGAGTAAGGCATTTTCAAGACAAACTAAAAACCAAACCAACCATTCTGTTATATCGCTTGTTCCATGTTGAGACTTTTCCAAAATTTCATAGTATCTCTTTCGCTCAACAAGTATCTGGTTTGACATACTGTAGAAACGCTGTGAACTTCCATCGCTTCGAGCAAGTTGAAGGTCTGTTATAGCACGCGCAATACGACCATTCCCATCATCGAATGGGTGAATAGTAACAAACCAGAAATGTGCGATTACAGCTTTCAGTACTGGGTCTATATCCGATGATGTGTCATTGAACCATTTCAAGAATGAATTCATTTCGGCTTCCACCTGATCCGGTTTAGGAGCTTCATAATGAACTTTCTCTTTACCCATTGCGCCGGAAACGACTTGCATATCACCACTCCGATACTTGCCGACCTCTATTTTATACATACCACTAAAACCGGTCGGGAAAAGTGCGGCATGCCAACCCAATAGCCTTTCAGTGGTTATCGGTTTAGCATAATTTTGCGTGGCATCAAGCATCATTTCTACAACACCATCCACATTTCTGGGCGAATCGACCAGGCCGGATACCTCCAAGCCTAATTTACGGGCAATAGACGAACGCACTTGGTCTTTATTCAGGATTTCTCCTTCTATTTCAGTTGATTTCAGAACATCCAAGGTCAACGTAGAAAGTACGGCTTCTTCTTTTAATTTAAACCCTAAACTTTCCATTTGTCCCAATAAACGACCCTGCAAATGTCTTACATTAGCTAACAATATAAGCAGTTTGCCATTGTCCCATGTGAAATTCGGCCAATCCTTAGTCTGATATATATACATAAAGTTTACAGTTTTATTCTACGCAGTTATTGCGACAAATATACACCTTTTTCTCCGCATCACAAATTATCTTCGCATATTTTGCAAAGAAAACCAATGAAAGAGTTGGCATTATCAATATTTTGTATACCTTTGCATCAGATATCAGAGTGATATTCAAACTCTTTGAAATTATTGTAAAGCACTGAGAATCAGCAAAGTTTGCACGTTGGATTAGGTGTTGGACTTGATTTTTATGCTATCGTAAAACATTGGTTAACAGTGAATTGTCGTTTTAGTTCGGCTTCCGTCCATACTTGCGAAAGCCTGTTGGTCAATTGATCAACAGGCTTCTATTTTTCACAGTATTGCACTTGTGTTGCAAATTTACATTTGTCCCATTTCTTTCCCGCCGTTGATCAGACTAAGTCTATTGCAAATATCTGATAATTCGTAACTTTAAACTTGAGTTTTAGGAAGTTTAAATAAAAACTCAAGCCCGTCCCCAGCTCTGTTCTTTACAATAATAGTCCCATTATGAAATAATATCGCATTCTTTACTATGGATAAGCCAAGTCCGGAACCTCCGGTATCACGGGTACGTCCTTCGTTGACTCGATAAAAACGTTCGAAGAGGCGATTTAAGTGACGTTCATCGTTAATCCCAATGCCAGTATCAGAATAAGAAAAGTGATAGAAGCTTTTATCTTCGTTGTACTTATTTATTGTGACTGATATATTTCTTCCTGCGTAACGTATAGCGTTGTCCGTCAGGTTACGAAATATGGAGTAGAGCAGATTGCGATTTCCCCAGACAGTCACATTTGCCATATTTCTCCATTGAAAATCAATATTCTTCTCTGATAAAAGTTCGTTCATGTCTTCTTTTAGAGAATGAAGGAGTTCTTCCAAAGAAACATCTTCCTGCTTAAAAGTTGAAGGAGCTTCTTCTATTCTAGTTATTAGGCTCATATCCTGAATTAGTTCGGACAAAACGATAGTTTGTTCATGAGCCTTAATCAAGAATTTACGCGCAGCTTTGGCATCTACGGACTGTTCCAAAGCTATTTCAAGAAAACCTCGTATACTGGTGACTGGAGTACGTAATTCATGTGCAATATTAGATGTCATTTCTTGTTTTAGCAAACGTGTTTTTTCTTGTTTGGATATATCATTGATAATAATTTCAAAACTACGATCTTCAAAAGTATTAACCCGTATATTGAAATGTTTTCCCTGTTTCTTAATCTGTGTTTCATAGTAACTCTTATTTAATCCTGTCTTCGATAAAAAATCCAAGATATTTTTAAATGAGGAGTCTGTGTAAATAATTGCAGGATCCGATATAGATTCATCGGTAATAGTATTCAGATATTGTATAAATAACCCATTATAAAGCCCAACCTCCCTATCCGAAGAGAAAAAGCACAAGCCTTCTCCGGAACTGTGAACGTGTTGCAGCAGTTTTTCTCGTTCAAGAGTGATTTCTTTTTCTCTTTCTTTTATCTGCCGATAATTATTAATAATCTTTTTCCCTATCTCACCCAATTCATCTTCCGGGAATACCATTTGTATACTTTCTGGTTCATTCTCTTCTGAAGCAAACTCTTTCAGTTTTTTAATAGATTTTCCAAAACGGTCCGCTACATAATTGATAAGAAGTAGTGTAATTACAAATAGTACGAGTATATAGCATAGAAATAGATTATCGGATTTTAAAAAGTTATGAACTTGTATATCATAAGGAAGTGCTACTCGGATAAAGTAGTCATTCGTTCGTTTAGCATAATACAAATACTTTTGATTGTTCGTTGCTGATGTTCGGATATGAGAACCTTTTCCGTTGGTTTTTGCTTGAAGCACTTCCGGACGTTCGGCGTGATTTTCAGATAAAAATCCCGTCGCAACAGCATTATCATAAGTAATATTTCCCTGTCGGTCGATTAATGTCATGCGAAGGTTTTTAGGAAATAGAGCAGATAGGCTATCAATTGCTTGTTGGGGATATTCAGAATATTTGTTCAGTGATACCTGGATTATCCCCGTATAGGCATCCAATTTTTCTTCCAGTGCTTCCGTACGAAATTTTGTTTCGCGTGATTGTTCAAATACAATTATCCCCACAGTAAACAATGTGAATATGAGGAAAAAATATAATGATAGCTTTTGCTTATAGGTTATTTTCATATATTGGAGATATTAAACCTGTATCCATAGCCAGAACGATTAGAGATAAGTGATGAATAGTTTCCTAATTTTTTCCGCAAACGTGTAATATGAACATCCACCGTTCTTTCTGTTATATAAGGTGTTTTCTCCCAAATATGATCTACAATTTCTTCACGAGAGAAGATACGCTCTTGATGCTTAACTAAAAACTCCAGAAGCTCAAACTCGGTTTTTGTTAATAGAACTGTTTCTATTCCAACAATAACTTCTTTTGTATTAAAATCAATAGAAAAATCTTTATATGAAAATTTACTTAACGGTTTCACTTCTACTTTTTGTCTTTTCAACATAGCTTTTACACGGGCTGAAACTTCTTTGAGCGAAAAGGGTTTGGAGATATAATCATCTCCTCCAACAGAAAAACCAGTCAACATGTCATTTTCTGTATTTTTTGCTGTAAGAAAAATAATCGGTATTTGGTTACCATTACTACGCAATGTCTCTGCCATTTTATACCCCGACATTCCTCCCATCATCACATCCAAAAGGATAAGCGAATATTCCGAAGTAAGTTTTTCGAAAGCTTCCTCTGCAGAACGAGCACAAATAACTTCATAACCATCATTTGTTAGCATGTAAAATAGAATTTCACAAATATTGACTTCATCATCAACAACAAGTATTTTTTGTTTTTCCATACGACTCTACTTTTTGCAAAAATAGTCATTCGAAATGACTTTGAGTGCAAATACTTCATTTCTTTATTCCATGCTTTAAAACCTTAGCGTCCACATAGAATACAATTTCTTCTACAATATTACTACAATGGTCGCCTATACGCTCCAGTTTACGGATCAGTAGCATTAATTTTAATCCGCAACGAATAAATGAAGGTTCTGATTGCATGTAGTTTGTCAGTATATCGAGAGAATTGTGATACAACGTATCTATTTCATCATCTTTTGCCAGTATTTTGCCTACAACTTTTGTGTTCTCCGATTCAAGGGCAACAAAACTATCAGATAGCATCGAAATTAAGCTATCAAAGATATTTTCCAACTGTAATTCTTCTATCACCTGTGAACTTATTTTGTTACAATCATCATCTATGACATGTCGAGCAATCCCTTCGGCAAAATCGCCGATTCGTTCAAGAGTACTGCTGATTTTTATCAGAGAAAGTACCAACCGCAAATCAATGGCTACCGGGCTGTAAAGAGCTATGTAGTTCTCACAATCACTATCGATTTTGAGCTCAAAAGCGTCGACACGTTTTTCTCGACTGGCTATTTCCATCGCCAATTCAATATCACTACTCAGAAAAGATTGTTTTGCTTTTTCCAATTGAGAAAGAACCAATTTCCACATTTGGTTTATTTCCTCTTTTAATTCTTGTAATTCTTTTTCTGTATGTTTCATATCTATTTGTTTTAATAATATTAACCGAATCTGCCGGTAATGTAATTCTGAGTTTGCTCTTTTTCGGGTTTTAAGAATATCTTTTTAGTATCATCGTATTCAATCAATTCGCCAAGCATAAAAAATCCTGTCTTATCGCTCACGCGAGCAGCCTGTTGCATATTATGGGTGACTATAACAATCGTATAATCTTTTTTAAGAGAATGTATCAGTTCCTCTATCTTAGAAGTGGATATAGGATCAAGAGCAGAAGCGGGCTCATCCATCAACAGGACTGACGGAGATATGGCCAGCGCCCGCGCAATGCAAAGCCTCTGTTGCTGCCCTCCAGAGAGTTCAAAAGCCGATTTCTTTAGTTTATCTTTCACTTCATCCCAAAGGGCAGCCGCTTTTAGCGATTCTTCTACTCGCTGAGTAATATACGACTTATCCCGGATGTCATTTACCCGTAAGCCATAAGCTACGTTTTCAAAAATAGATTTCGGGAAAGGATTGGGCTTTTGGAATACCATTCCAACTTTTTTTCTAAGTTCATCCACCTGTACCGATTTATGGTAAATGTTTTGTCCGTCAATCAGACACTCACCCGTAAGCCGGGTATTATCTATCAACTCATTCATGCGATTGAACAGGCGCAGGAATGTAGATTTCCCACAACCCGATGGGCCGATAAAAGCCGTTACCGTATTCGTCTCAATCTCCATGTCGATACTCTTTAAGGCATGGAAATCACCATAATAAAAATTTATATCTTTTGCTTGTATCATATTAGTTTATTTTTACTTTTCGTCCGAAATATCTCCTTAGAATCGTAGCCAACAGATTCATCAGTAAAACAATGGCAATTAACACTAAAGCTGTTCCGTATGCAATCGGACGAGAAGCTTCTATGTCTGTTCCACTTGTTGCAATCACATATAGATGGTATGGTAAAGCCATTACCTGATCAAATATACTATTAGGAAGTTTAGGTAAGAAATAGGCGGCTACCGTAAACAAGATAGGTGCAGTTTCTCCCGAAACCCTACCGATGGAAAGAATTAGCCCCGTTATGATATTGGGGAAGGCTATTGGTAATATCACCCGTCGGATGGTTTGCAGTTTGCTTGCTCCTAAAGCTAAACTTCCTGTCCGAAAAGAATCTGGTATGGCTTTTAAGGCTTCTTCCGTAGTACGAATAATTAAGGGTAAAACCAACAATCCAAGAGTACACGAACCGGCCAGAATAGAATCTCCAAATTTTAGCGTATTTACAAACAATGCCATTCCAAACAATCCGAATACAATAGACGGAATGCTTCCCAAATTATTGGTCATAATGCGAATAAATCGAACAATCCAGCCATTCCCGGCATACTCATTCATATAAATAGCCGACATTACCCCAATAGGGAACGCAAATATTACGCTTCCTGCTATCAAACAAAGTGTTCCTACGATAGCAGGAAGAATCCCACCAGCAGTCATACCTTCTTTAGGAGCGGTTATCAAAAATTCCCAGTTTACCACACCAATACCATTATAGAGTATGAATCCGAGTATCCAGAAAAGAATACCCACAACCATTAATCCCAGTATGCGAAAAACAGCGAATGCTATTTTTTGTTTTAATCTTTTATTCATAATCAAATACCTTTATTGTGTTGCCGTTTTGAAATAAATTCCGCCGATACACTAATTAGCATCGTAATAGCAAACAGGATACACCCCAATAGAAATAAGGACTGATAATGTGCTCCACCAGCTGGAGCTTCACCTAATTCGGCAGCAATGGTTGCCGGGATTGTCCGTACCGATTGAAAAAGAGAATTGGGCATTACTGCGGCATTTCCGGTTACCATCAATACCGCCATTGTTTCTCCGATAGCCCTTCCGATACCCAACACAACAGCTGCCGTAATTCCAGAGGATGCATAAGGCACAATTACCTTGTAGATAGTTTGCCAACGGGTGGCCCCCAATGCCAAACTGGCTTCACGCATGGCTCTAGGTGTTCCCCTCATGGCATCTTCGGCGATGGTAATAATAGTTGGCAAGGCCATAATAGCCAGAATCAGGCTGCCGGCAAAAGCAGTTTCTCCTACAGGTAGGCTTAAGGCTTTCTGAACAAGGGGAACTAATACTACTAATCCGAAGAATCCATAGACCACCGACGGGATGCCTGCCAATAATTCGATAGCAGGCTTAAGAAGCTTATGGATGCGTGTACCCGCCAGTTCTGACATGTAAATAGCTACTCCCATCCCTAAGGGTAACGCAATCAAGATAGCAAAAAAACTAACCCACAGTGTACCCATTATAAGAGGGAGCACGCCGAATTGGGGAGAAGGTGTAGCTGTAGGTAGCCATTCCTTGCCTCCAAAGAAATTGTCAACCCGTATATTCTCTTGTGGTAACGTCTTAACGGAAGCATTTTCCCGTAGTAGGTATTGTTCCGGTATATAAGCAATGATATTCGGATTTTGGACAATTACTTCGCCAAGTTTTTCAGGAAGAAGCTCGTAGTCTATTCCAAACTCTTCTTCGGGATACATGGAGAATATCTCATCAAAACGAAAAGGAATAATATCTTCTCTATTACCACTCACTTCATCCCATGTAGTTATCTCGTAATCGAATATCTGTTTAATTTGTTCCGGGCTTAAATATTCAACCGGATTGGAAGCATTAATACACAGTGCATATCCTTTTTCAACAGAAGGGTTGTTAAACAATCCAAAGCCTTCTTTGAACAAAAATATAATAATAAGCAGAATAGCAAGGCTGGTAATGCTTCCACTAAGGGTTAGCATTACCTTTACCATGCGCTCTATAATTTGTCTGATTTTTTTCATTTTACGGTAATAAATCCTATCTCGGAAACAATCTTTTGTCCTTTAGCTGATAAGACATAGTCAATGAAAGGTTTTACTTTAATTTCCATTGCTGCATCATAATAGTAATACAAAGGGCGAACGATTGGATAGCTTTCGTTTTTAGCATTCGCTACCGTTGGCTCAACATATGTTTTACCTCCATCATACGATACATGAATGGCTTTTACATCCTTGTTCAGGTATGCTAGTCCGACATAACCGATAGCTCCTTTTGTTTGGCTGATGGATTGAATAATGGCTCCAGTTGCAGGCATACTCATAATACCAGACATGTAATTTTTCTTTTTCAGTACGCTTTCTTTGAAAAACTCATATGTACCGGAAGACGTTTCGCGAGAATATGGCACGATAGGCATATTAGCACCGCCAACCTCTTTCCAGTTTTTTATTTTTCCGGTAAATATACCTTCCAATTGTTCACGAGTAAGATTGCTTACTTTGTTAGATGGATGCACAACAATGGCTAAAGCATCGTAAGCGGCTATCACTTCTTTTACTGTTTTGCCTTTTTCTTTCAGTTTATTCTTTTCATCGAATTTAATTTTCCGTGAAAGCTGTGCCAATTCGGTTGTACCTTCAAGCAGAGCTGCAATACCTACACCGCTTCCTCCACCGGTTACTGTAACCGTACTAGACGGGTTTATTTTCATGAATTCCTCCGCTGTCTTTTGCGATAAGGGAAGCATCGTATCAGATCCTTTGATGCGTTGTGCTTGTACATTGAATAAAGCTACTATTAAAACGACTGTTGTTAAAATTGTCTTTTTCATTTCTTTATATTTTTAAATTGGTTTCTAATTAACTTTGTGCAAATTTATGATGGGAAAATTACAGATGATCGACTATATTGTTACAGTTCTGTTACGAATGATTTTTAGAATTTATATTGCATCCTCAACGTAAACACATTGTCTTTCCTGTCTTTTTTATAAGCATTCAGGTTTTCGGTCTTCTCGTTTTTGTTTATTTCATAATATGCCTGTAAGCGAAGGTTCGTATTTATACTCCAAAGCATCCCGAAACCAAATGTATCTTTCGCAATATCGCCTTTGCCGGTATTATTCAATCCTATGTCATCTTTTGATACTTCCGTATTCGGGTCGTACCAATCGTATTTCAGCACTGCGGCAAGTGGCGATCTTCCTAAATCTTGTACCAATATAACATAGCCACCACCGAATTTGCGAAGATATGTATCAGAGCTAGGTAATGCGGATACATTGGGACTTTTACTACCGGAAGAAGTGCCGGGCTGTTTACCTAATAAATATTCGCCTCTTAACTGCGTTGTGCCTAAAATGCTTTTTATCCCAACTTGTACATCAAGACCAAAATATTCCCGTTTAGCAAATTTCCCTTTATTATCAGGATCACTATTGAGAACAAAGCCGTTTTCTTTCATTTCATAGACATTTTCAGTCCCTTGATATACGCCGCCATTATAATAAGAGACACCTCCACTCAGTTGCAGATTGCTCCATTTTTTATTGGCTGATAAGTGTCCGATAAAATCTTTTTGATTGTCGGTTTCTTGTTTGATACCATTCCCGGCAAAAAGTCCGGTTTCTAATTTGAGGAAATTTAGGAGAGATTTATTTCCTGATTGAAGCGTAATCATAGCGCCTAAATCCCGCTCTTCCGGGAAAAGAGTTTGGAAAATAGTAGAGCGCTCGGGTGATTCTCGTCGCGAAGAAGAATAGCTGATTTCGTTTCCAAAGGGGCGATCGAAAACACCAGCTTTCAGTGAATTTGTTTTTAGCCAAGGGTCTTTAATACTAAGAGAGGCATCCTTTATGCCAAGCCCCTTTTCTGTGATGTCCAGTTGAAAAACACCTGAAGCAATGCCTTCTTCATAAGTAAACTTAATACGTCCCCGACGGATACCTATACGATTGAATGACTTTTCTAAGTCCTCATTAGCAGAACCGACTTTCAGCGAAGCGCCCTCTTGCCCCCATTGGTATTGCCCTTGTATGTAGCCTGAGATTTTTAGTTTTTGAAGTTTTTTAAGGGCTTCGTTCTGAGCTTTATTCTCCTGTTCCAGCTGTTCGATTCTTTTTTCACTTGAATTACTCTCCAACTGTTCTTGTGCAAATGCACTACCTAATAGACATAAGCAACTTAATACTGTGATAATTTTTTTCTTCATACATCATATTTTAATTATACGATGCAAAAGTATTCCCACGAAATTACAAGCTACCGTATATTTTGTTACGAAAAAAATAAGATTTGAGATTCTATTTATCAACAGGAAGGCGCTAATAGCTTTTTTGCACAAATAATCTTTCTTATCTTTGCTGCCATAAGTTGTTCTTTGTATCTATACAAAAAGTAAACAAAATGAGATAGAATAATGAACTTCGCTTGTTTCTAAATTGTCACCTATCAAGAATAAATTATATGGCAGAGCCTTTCAAGAATTTCTATAATGAACCGTTTTTCGATAAATTTACGAAAGACTTACAGCTTGTTATTCCCGACTTTGATGCTCGTGCGTTCCTGTCCCAAATTATGGATAACGAATGGGAAAACAGAGAACTCAAGCAGCGCGTAGCACACATTGCAACCGTACTCAAAAGATTTCTGCCAACAGATTATAAAGAAGCAATCGCTAAAATACTTGAGCTATTGAATTGGATAGAACCCCGATATTCTCATTGTTCGAAAATTGACGATGCAAAGTTTGGCTTGACATTGGAGTATGGGGCAATACTGGATAATTATATAGAACAATACGGGCTGGACGATTACGAGACCTCTGTCAAAGCAATAGAGAGAATCACCCAGTTCACGAGTTGCGAATTTGTTACTCATCCTTTTATCATAAAGTATCCGAACAAAATGATGGAGCAAATGCTCATTTGGTCGAAGCACGAACATTGGGGAGTACGCCGGCTGGCATCGGAAGGTTGCCGCCCGCGCCTGCCTTGGGCAATGGCTTTGCCAAATCTGAAAGCCAACCCCTCTCCTATTGTTCCCATACTGGAAAACCTCAAAAACGACCCGGCAAGATTTGTTCGACTAAGTGTTGCTAATAATTTGAATGATATTGCAAAAGATAATCCCGAAGTAGTGATTGATTTGGCAAAAAAATGGCAAGGCGAATCGGAAGAAGTCGATTGGATCATTAAGCACGGTTGCCGGACTCTTCTAAAGCAAGGAAATCCAGCAGTAATGGAGTTGTTCGGTCTTGGCTCGGCAAAGAATATTAACATCGAAAGCTTTCTGATCGAAACACCCCAAGTAAAAGTTGGCGAATCGTTGAAATTTAGTTTTAATCTTTTGAATAACAGCAACAAAAAAACTAAAATACGACTCGAATATGGGCTCTATTATCAAAAGGCAAACGGTACCTTATCGAAGAAAGTCTGTAAAATCAGTGAAAAAGACTACTCGCCCAACTCAACTACATGCATCGCTCGGAAACACTCTTTCAAAGTAGTAACAACGCGGAAGCTTCATCTCGGACTTCATCAGGTGGCTATCATAATTAATGGAAAGGAGTTTGAAAAGTATGACTTTATACTGGTAGAATAATAATTAACCAAATAACAGAAAGCAAGAAACAATATCTATATCTATTTGGGGCGACGAACAGGTACCAAGACATCCCATCTATCTTTTAACTGGAGGGTATGCAGCGGTAATTTATAACCGCCGCATGGTTCTCACACACATATATATTACCCTCCATAACATTGTCTCACGACAACAAAAAATGTTAGTTTAATTGTTTACGGTCTTGAAGATCACAAAGGTAAATCCAAGTGATCGGCAGATCGGATACGATTATAATGTCTTTGTTCCTGTCATAGACAGAGATGGTAAATTCATGATTAGTGTTGACTTTCTTATCGAAGATAAAGCGGCAGAGTCTGCTCCAAGCAAAGAACAGTACAAATTTAAGGTACTAAATTTGCATACAAAACGGCAATTATTTTCGTAGTGTGTTTTACCGATTTCCCTATTTTTTAACCGACAAATGACTCTTATTCTACAAAAGCGAGCGTATCATTAGATGAAACGGATCGTATCAATAGATGAAACGAATAAGTAGAAAGTAATAAGTTGAAAGTAACAAGTAGAAAGTAGAGAGTAACAAGTTGAAAGTAGAAAGTTAAAAGTAACAAGTAACAAGTAGAAGTAAAGGACTTACTTTATACTTTGCACTTTATACTTTGTACTAATTTATTCTATCAAGACGAAGCCAGCCCATTTGCGAGGTTCTTCGGGGTAAGTTTCCCGCATCTTTTTTTGTGCAGCAACAAAGGCGTTCCGGATTGTTTTACCGGATGTCCATTCCGAATAAAAGAGCGACATAAGTTCGACGGTTTCTTTGTCGGGAACTTTCCAGAGACTAACAATCATCGAATCGACTCCCGCCAAACGGAAGGCACGTTGCAAACCATATACTCCTTCGCCTCCAACAATATCACCTAATCCGGTATCGCAAGCCGAAAGAACTACCAGGTCCGTGTTGCTCAAATTCATATTCGCAACTTCGTGGGCGGTAAGGATGCCATCGTCTATGTCGGCTGTTATTTCTTTTCCTTGCCAAGCATGATTTGCCCCTGTGAAAGCTAAACCGGAGCGCATCAACGGATCAATCGATTGTTGATATTTATTTACTGATGCACCTCTATTCCTTAGGGATTCGTAATCGGCATCTTCTGTTTTAGAGAAATAATAGCCATGTGTCGAGATATGAATAACACTTGGCGAATTGGACGACAGGGACTTGAATTTTGTTTCCGTAGCTTCTAAGTCAACAAAAAGAAAGGTTTCCCAATTCATATCCGATAAGAGTTGGTTGATCATTTCAACTTCTTTTCGCGAACCGGGCAAATAGCCAAAGCCTTGTCCTCGTGTCGGGTCGCGATTAATATTATGATTCAGTGCCAAAAGTTCCGATGCCGGCAATCCGTAGTCGGCGCCCCCGAATAGAGACATACTTTTGGTCTTCAAACTACTTGTATCTGATTGTTTTTGTACAACAACATCCCTCGTCGATAGTAGATTATGAATATTATACACGTCGATCAAGTACTGTTCTTCTTTCTTTATTCCGGCAAAAGAGACATTATGAAGCAAACCCGAAGCTGCGATATAGATATTCGTAGCACCTCCCAAATAATTTTCGATAGGCTTCCAAATTAGTTCATATATATCTTCCGGCGATTCGGAAATAGTGCTAATCAGTTGTCCTTCTTTACAAAGTTCTATCATTTGCGGATGCTCAAAGTCGGGTCGTAATATCATAGCGGCATACACATACGTTTCTTGCTCTACGCTGATAAAACGAACAAATTCGATGGCGGCATCTTGATCTTCAAGACTTTGTTTCACGTCAGACCAGGAAATATCTTTTTTCAACTTGAAAGATAGGTTGGCATTTGTATTTCGTCTCATTTCCCGGATCTCGTCAGCTAATCGTTGTTTCTTTTTATACAGATCAACTCCTTGTCTGTATTGATCCATTAACTCTTTATTGTCTAATTTCGCAACTACCGTTTCTATTTCCCGAGATGGAAAATTCGTTGCCAATAAAACAACCTGAGTCATTTCGCTTCGAGTATATTCTATCACTTTTACAAATTCGTCTTCGAGTTCTTTTATTTTTTCCAACTCGCCTTCTATTTCATCTATTAGTTGTTGGGTTTCCTGATCGTTTAGCTTCTTCAGTTTATTAAGATCAATTAAATACTCTGCTTTCATTTCAAGCAATTCTTTCGTCTCTTCTTCGAAAGGATAAATCAGTTCTAATATTTCGTCAACATCAATGTCGTTCTCATAATTAGAAAGAAGCTCTTTGGTTAATTCATATGAACTATCAAACAAGGTTATCAATATTTGTTTGCGAATTTTATCTAAGGTTTCTTCATATTCTTTCAGTTCTTCGTTTCTGGCAAGCAACTCTCGGTTAAGACCGTTTTGTTCTTCGTTATCCGTTTTAGTATCTGCCAATTCTTGATATTTTCGTTCAATATCCAACAATAACGAGTTGGAGAAAAGTCGCGAATCATATCCAATATCAATTATTTCCGGATGTTTTTCTTTATTACGATTAACACAGTCGAATAATACATCAAATGCTAAGGTTGTATAGTCCCAATACGTATTCCGCTCGTTTGATGACAGGTATGCCAAATTAGTTTCGGCATAAGTTTGTATTTTATCTATTGCTTTTCGAAAACATTCTTGGGCGACCGAAAAGTTTCCCATTCTTTCATGATCGATTGCAAATTCGATTAGATGAAAGTAAAACGACGGATTGTTACCGGCAACCTCTTCTAATATCTTCAAAGCTTGCTCTTTTGTTTCGATTGCTTTTTGGAGATTTCCGTTTTCTTGATAATAAGAGCCAAGATTTAATAATTCGAATGCATATATCTGTCCTTTCCCCTCAGCACTTTCGGTTAATCGTAACGACTCCAAGAAGATTGCTTCCAATGATTCGTCTTTCGAGTTTTGTCGATATTTTAGTACCGACAATGTATTGATATAATTTCTATATAATATATGATTCTTTCCGATTTCCATCTTTTTGAGCAAAGCCTCCGTCTCATTTAGTTTATCTTGTGCCATGCTAAAAAAACCTCTTTCCATGCAAACCGAAGTTTGGTTTAACAACAACAAAGGATATAACAGATGGGATTTATATTCTTTATTTCTTTCAAAGAAATCGGATGCTTCAGAATACAGAGCATTAGCTTCATCCCAATTTTTCATTTTCTCGTACAAACTCCCAATATTAATAACTGCATTAACAACAAATATGCTATTATCTCCGAATAATTTCCGACGCCACTTTACGGATTCTTTATATTGATTAATTGCATTGTTAAAATCTCCTGCATAATGATAAGCTTTACCCAAACCATAAGTTAAATTAATCGAAGTATAATGAGAATAGTCTGTATTTCCATGATACTCGTATAAGTCGCAAATCAGATCTATATATAAATCTATCGCTTTCTGATACTGACTAAGTGCTATATAAGACATAGCCAAATCATCTTTTGCTCTATAATAAAATGCACTTTTCTTTCCGAAATTTTTCTCTATTACCGGAATCAGCCGAGTAAGAATGTTTTCTGCCTCTCTGTACTTGCTTAAGCTGAGATATATGGTGGGCAATGTTAATCTTAATGTATAAGATATTGGTATGTTTCCAATACCTTCTTCGTCACAAAACTCAATTGCTTTTACAACTTCTTTTTCGGCCTTCTCCATGTCTCCCGAATAATAGTACAAAAGTCCTTTAAGGTGATAGTAATGAGCCATCAGACGATCTTGATCCTTGTACGACTTGATTTTTTTTCCAGCTTCTTTAATCAATTTCTCAGCTTCCGGAGTATTATCCTGATACATATACAGCTGAACTAAATACAAAAGGGCGGTTATATACTCTTCGCTTTTTTTTCCATATTTCTCGTTTGCTAATTGTAGAGATTCTTGCAGATATTTCTCAGCTTCTTCGTATCGATAGGTTTGAGTATAAAGTTCTCCGATTTTATTTAGTGCTATTTCGTAGGCATAAGAATTGTGATAGTAGGGATCGTTTTTTTCCAACAAATGAAGCAAGATCGAATCGGCTTTGTTATATTCTCCCATATAACAATCTATTTCGGCCAAAGTACACAAATGGCTATCTCGCAAACTATTTCCATTCTCTACCTTGCATATCTCCGAAAATATTTTTTCAGCATTTATTAAATCACCATCATGATATAACAAGGAAGCTTTGGCATATTCTCTCGATATATCCATTTGTCCTCTACTTGGGAAAGCAATTAATAGTAAGAAGAAAAGACTTAGTATGTATTTCATCAATTGTTTATTCTGGTCTTTTATTTCAATTCGTCTTTCAACTTTTGCGCCCGATCGGCAAAGTATCCCTCTTGTGCAATTATTTTATCCAAGACAAGAATAGATTCTTTTTTCTGATTGTTTTTAAGATATGCTAAGGCTAAGATCCATTCGGCTTCTTCTCTGTATTCGAAGTCGGACAAAGCAGCAAGAGTATTAAAATTATCTATTGCAGACGGCAAATCACCCGATTCAAGTATTTCTAACGAAGACATATAAAGGTTTTGATTTTGCAATTCATCTTCCGTAATATATCCTCGCGAGGGACTAATCTCTAACTCTTCCGTTTGATAATAGGCATAAAACAAAGCCTGCGATTCATTTACACCGGAGCGAAAAATAAGAAAAGAAATAATAAACAAAGCGGCTACCGAAGCAACAATAGGAAGCCAAACAATCGTTCCTGTTTTTTTCTTCGGTTTACCATCCTTCAATAGTTTATCAAACTCTTCCGGAGTAAGTTGTTTTAGCTGATCCAACGCTTTTTGCTCTCCTTTCCGGATAAAAGCCTCCCGGATATGTACTTCAACTTCCAATGTTTCTCTGAGTTCTTTGTCCGTACAAACTTCTTGTTCGAAATCCGAACGTTCTGCCTCTGTCAATTCATTTCTCAGATAAGCATCAATTCTATTCTGTTTTTCGTTTAGTAAGCTCATAACAAATCCTCCTTCTTAAAGCGGGTGGTAACCATCTCCCTAAGTTTATTCATACATTCTGTTTTTCGACTCTTAGCTACCGAAGCATTTTTATAATTCATTTCTTCTGCTATCTCGTTCATCGACTTTTCTTCGTAATAATAAAGAGAAAGTATACTACTACAAGGCTCCTTCATGGTCGAAACATAGCGTAAAGCAATCACTTGTTTTTCTTTCCATTCTAAGGAATCCGGTTTTTCTTTCTCTTCGAGGTTAGCAAACGATTCGATATTTTCTGTTTCTCGTTTGCCTCGTAAATAATTTAAGACTTTATTCTTTCCGATACCGATCAAGTATGTTTTCATTGAGACCGATTCTTCCTCGAAAACTCCTTTTTGAATCGAATCATAAAGAGCAATAAAGCTTTCTTGGTAATAATCTTCTAAAACATTACGGTTTACATCGTAGCGTTTGTTCAGATAACTTACGAAAACATTCCGATAGCTTTTGTAAACGGAAAGTGCTTCGTCGTATTCATTTCCCGAATTTGAATTCTTTTTCATTATTAGTTGTCTCAAAATAAGGAGTTTGTTTTACTTTTCTACCGGTCGACAAAAGCGACATTCTTGTATTTAATCGGTCTGATAAGTCGCCGATTGTTAATCTTTCGGGTAATTCTTTCAACAGATTACAGAAAGTATAAGTTAGCCGTCCGTAATATTTTCGTTTTGATGATTTGTATTCGTAATTAATTTCGTCGGGTTGACAAGCCGAAACGACTGTAATATCCGCCCGTTTGCCGTCTGTTTTATGAGAAGGTATATATGTATAATTGGTTTTTGCATCCGGGTTTTCGTATCCTTCGGGAGCAAAAACGTACGAAGTGCCCCGTACATAGTCATCATTGTCTGACTCTCGAGTAGCAGTTCCACTATGACAAGCATCAATCACGACAAATACGTCTCCGCTTTGGCTTAGTTTCTTTCTTATTTTTTCCAAATAAGTTTGTAAATCATCGTCTCGCAAATGATTTTCGCCTTCATATCGCCCTAACTGAAAACGTCTTTTAGCATCATATGGGATAATAGATTCGTCTAAACCATCGGGTTCGTCTCCATTATCGTCTAACATTTGCTGTCCGTGACAAGAGAAATGAATATAAACGAAGTCTCCCTCTCCTACTCTATTATATAAATCAAGGAAAGCTTTATCAATTGCAAGCCGGGTTGCATCTTCGTTTTTTAAGACAATGATATTTTTATTGGGAAACTGGTGTTTCTTTAGCAAAGGAAGTAAGAGATCTATATCGTTCGAGGCATGAATATCCGTCCAACCCGACGATTCCGGATAAGAATCAACCGCAACTAATAGTGCAAAATTGGTCTGAGCTTTTATTGACCAGATTAATACAAAAAGAAAAACGGTCAAAACAAAAACCTTATTCATACCTCGTTGTTCATTTGTTTAATTATCATATGAAACTCATACATAATAGTACCCTTTCGTCTCGGATAGATACTTTATTTCATGTAAGAGATTCTAATCAGCAAAAATAGCCTTTTATTTGACAATTAAACAAGAATCATCCTATAAAATATTCAGGAAGATAAAAAAAACACTATTTACGAAAAGAATATGTAAAGAATTGGGATTAAAAGGCCAACAATAAGATACCATTTCCCTCTTTGTCGGATTCCGTGTTTACCTTTTACCATAAACAGGCCGGATATAGCAAAGAATATCAACGAAAAAGCAAATAAATCGCCCATTATATTCCAACCTTTTACCTTATTATAGTGTAGTTTGTTGACCCAATATATAAATGTATTCTTCTTATAGGTTTCATAATCTACAGCACCTGTTGCGGTATTATAGACAGCAACACCTCCTGTTAGCATTAAACGATAGTATGTATCGTCTACCTTTAATACTTTTTTTATAGCGGGTAAGTTGGTTTCTTCCCAAGCAACTGGTATTTCTTCGGAAGAAAGATTTTGATTTATCTGGATAGTACCTTCTTCAGTTTTATAAGCCGGATCTTTTCCATTCATATGATTCAGCATAAAACCGGATATACCATACACGAAACATACACCAACCATCAAATAACCTAAGTCGCGATGTATGATTCGTATCCAACGCATTATTATTTTCGAGGTGTTATTCTTCAATGACTTCATAGCTTTCTCCGTCCATGTAATAAATTGCGTAATAATCTTTATTATTCGCCTTCATCCAAGCTCGCATACCTTCGATATTACTTAGTTCGGCCGCACAAGTTTCTGCCGATCCATCCTCTTTAAATGCTTGTTCATTTACTTCTTTCTCGTGTTGATCAATATATTCTTTCGACAAACGACGCTCTTTTACAACTCCGGTTATAGCTAATTCCGACCCAACTAATTCACGATTAAATCCACCTATCTCTCCTTTTGCTTCAACTCGCATCGAAATATTTGGATCTTCGCCAACGATAAAGCAACGTTTTCCCGAATGTTTACAAGTATGAGTAACTGATCCGCGTACAGTTACGGTTTGATCAATCAAATTATCAGCATTACTTAACAAGCTATCCAAAGTATAAGCCGAAGTATAAACATCGGTTGTTGTATTTTTACTTTCTAATGCCAATGTATCAACGTTTGTTTTTTTCTCACTACAAGCTACCATCAAAAAAGAAGCAGCTACAATAAATAATAAATGTTTCATCTCGATTATTGTTTTTTAATAAAATTAGGTAATAAAAGCAATGCAACGAATCCGGCAATACCGGTAAGTGCTACAAATAATGTATTAAATAGAGTATTATATCGGTTTCTTCTCGAAACAACGAACGTTACTACTGCCAAAAAAATATTTGTAATGAACCCAAATACTCCTGTAACATGGATCCGAGCCGATAGATAATCACTGTACGAACTGTCGAATGTCAAATAATAAGGAAAAAGATACGACGATGTTTTATCCCATTTATTTTTTTCGCGAGGGATAAAATGACTACTTACTTGTTCTAAGTTCTCTGTTTTAAGAGCAAAATAACGGCGACCTTCTTCTGTTGTTACAGAAATAGTCCAATAAAGCAAATTACCCATAATAATCATTTGATCTTTATCCAAGTCGAGCGGATCAATATCTAACTTTAAGGATTGATAACCACCGTCTATACTTTCCAAGATATACACAAAACCCGACGTATCAAACAAGAAACCGTAAAAACGTTTATCACTAACTTCCAGCATAGAAAAATAAGTAATATCAATATCTTCTCCGATTTTTGTATCTCGAACAAAAGGACGGCCATTTACCATCTTTATATGAAAAAGTTTACCGTCTGCATCTAAAGAAAAATACCCTTCGTCGTATGCTTTTCTTGGATTAGGATTTCCGGAAGACCACTGAGCCGGGAAAGTAAAACCTCGTTTGTTCAACTCTTTTTGGAAAACAAGACTCTTTTCTTGGTTAATTTCGTTCGAATCGTCGTCGATAAATTCGATACAATCAGTCAAACGAAAAACATCCGAAGGAACTTCCAAACCAACTCGTTTGGGCATTGACTCGAAAAGAAAGTGCAAATCGATTGTAGGAGTTTTGATAGAACGCGGACTATACCGAAACACGACCGATTTGGAACGGATCAACTGCGGAGTTAGTTCGTATCCTGCCAAACTATCCGGTAGTTTTCCGTCAGACATTAACTGCCGGTAGCTAAATAAAGGCAGAAGCGAATCGGATTGTTCGGTTGTATAGTAATTTCCTTTTAGATCAGACATCGGTTTCTCTTTGTTCGAGTAATCAAAGATAGCGAAATCTTCCATCAAAGAACTATAATATACAAACGGATAATCATCTGGAGTAATGGTAGATTTCTTTACTAACGACGGAATAATCCATAAACCGACCAAAGTAAAAAACAGTAAGATGATATAATATATCTTTTTCATACGTACAGAGTTTGTTTTTCGATAATTATTGTACTCCTTCCTTGAAACGGGAAGTTGAATAAAGTGGAAATAAAAGACTAATGATCAGTATCGCAAACAATACCACCAATAAAGGACTATAAGCTCCCGACTTTGCTCCTATATAAAACAGAGACAATCCGCTTATTGCTCCCAAAGTATTACAGATTCGTTGTTTCCAAGTAGGTTCAAGACAAATCCAGGTAGTAAATAAATAGGCAGTTATACCTCCTAAAAGCCAAGGTAATACTTTAAGACTAAACGCTTCTATGATTTCTCCGGTGTAATAGATACTTAATAACGAGTAAAGTCCGGCATAGTAAACAACAAATGTTGCTACTAAGATCATCAAGCCGTAAACCAACATCGAGACAACAATATTTCTTTCCGGCAAAGGCAAGTGCAAAGTCAATTTAAATCGTTTATTTACCATCTCGGGAATGTATTGAACTACCCCCAACAAAACGCCTGCCAAGAGAGGAAACCACATCACAATATCCGGAACAAGCGACATATCTTTCAATATTACATTACTCCAAACTTGTATTGCACCATCAATCCGAAACTGCTGACTGGTATTGATATACGTATATGCTATAATTACAACCAACAAGACTGCAAATAAATAAATTGCTCGCTTTGTCTTGATCCATTCTTTGTAAAAGAGAGATGTATGTATCATATTTATTTTTAATATTTACCTGTTAAACCAATAAAAGCGTCTTCTAAGCTGAGCGACTCTTGCTTTATCTTGCTTGCATTATAAGAATCAAGTAAACTTTTTACTTCCTCTTCCGGTTGAAAAGAATAGGTTTCCCAATAGCTTCCCAACTTCTCGGTGTTCCATAAGATTTCATGTTTTGGCATTTCTTCCGCATCTGCTTGAAAGACATAGCGCTTGAAATTGTCCATAATATACTTTGTTTCTTTATGAAGAAGAATTTTTCCGTAATCGAGGATAATACAATCGTCGATAAGTAATTCCATATCTTGAATAATATGCGAGGTTAAGAAAACCGTTTTGTCCTCTGATGTGGCATATTCTTTAAGGTATTCTACAAAAAGGCGACGATAACCCGGATCAAGTCCCATTGAAAAGTCGTCGAGGATCAACAAGTCGGGGTCTTGAGCAAACAACAAACCTAAGGCAACTTGTGATCTTTGTCCGCAAGACATGGTGCTTAACTTTTGCGTTTTTGTTACTTGCAATTTTTGTAATAGTTCATAATATGCCTCTTTTTTCCATTTAATAAAGAAGCGACTATAAAATCTTTCTATCTGTTCAATGTTAAAGTAAGAGTGTTGAATATGTCCTTCCAGGAGCAATCCTACTCGGGTTTTTGTAGCAGGAGAAATATGTTCCATGTCTTCTCCAAACAATCGGCACACGCCCGACTTTGGTTTCAAATAACCATTCAAGATGTTGATGATTGTTGTTTTACCGGTTCCGTTTTTTCCAAGCAAACCCAGTATCTTTCCCTTTTTTACTTCAAAATTAAGATTCTCATAAATGCGTTTTTTTCCATAGTAATGGGTGATGTTGTCGCATTGAATAATTGTCTCCATTTGGCAATTTAATTAAGGCAGCAAAGGTAATCACTATTTTCGGTAGTAGCAATCCCCATTTATGGGGATATATCTCACCCGTTTATAGGATTAATTAGCGATAATAAGCGATAAAATTTTCAAGTTATTAAATCTTTTCGCCAAAGTTATATTAGAACTTAGTCTATTTTCTGTACAGAAAAGTTTCAAAAGATACTAGAACTTTAATCAAGTTTTAGTATCTTTTTGGTCGAAAGATTTTAGAAGCCGATGAGCTTAGTCGTTGCGCTTGGTTTCGTTCTTGTTTAATACGGATCGGATATACCATTCGGAGAGGATACCAATACCATTATTGTAAGGATAATCGGGCATCTCGTCTATCATGGGTTGTAAAAGTTCTTTTAAATAAAAGAAGTCGTGAGCAAAGTGTTTTTTGGGCTTGATGCGGTTGATAAGCGGATAATCTTCCCGAATCTTTTTCTTCAGAAAATTTTTACGATGTTGCTCTGCCGATGGAGGGGTTTCTTCTTCGAGGAAGAGGTTGTTTTGTTTAAACAAAGAAACTAAAACCTTGTCGTACATATTCTTATTTACTCGCATCGAAAAAGGAAGTGCAAGCAAAAAAGAAACAAATTCGTCGTCCCACAAAGGTAAAAGAAACTCGTAACCAAAGAAGTTCCAGGCTTTCGAAGAATTAATAATGTGTTTCGATTGTCTTTCTCTGCAATTCCATTCGTCGTGATTCTGATGTGTAAGTTGTACTCCACCCGAGTTTAGGTTAAAGTTTAGGTATTGAGTAATATTTCGAACCAACTGTTCTCGTTCTTTCTTATCCAAAGGAATACTATCTCCGCTTCGGTTACAGAGATTGATGGCCAATTTCCTTTTCGATTTAAAATAGTTCATATCCGGATATAGGTGGCTTCCTCCTACCATATCGCCCGAATGTCCGGGTAATAGAATCGTATCTTCCGAGAATATTTTATTTTCTTTTAAATAACGTCCGGCAAAATATTCTTGCAAGAACGGGAAAGATACACCATTGGAGAAGAAACGGACGTATTCTTCGAAAAGAGACGAGTCTAAATAATTCTCCCCGATGTATTTTTTATAGTCGATAAAAAACCAATCGTACCCCAATTGTTTGGCTATTTTTTCAGATACAAGGGCTTCTTTATCGTTTTTGTTGCCGAAGGTGAAACAAGTAACATCTCTTTTCCCTTTGTTTTTTAGCATTAGTCCGATCAAACGAGAGTCGAACCCTCCGCTTAAAGGAAGTGCTACCGGTCGGTTTTCGATTTGAGTTATCAAACGTTCTGCTGTTTCTTCGATAATCTTAAGGAATTTCTTTTCGGCTTCGTTTTCTGTTATGGGATTTATTTTAGGGAGAGTATAGTAATCTTTTACTTCTAACCGGGAAGCATTATAGTATAAGTACTCTCCGGTTTGGAGTTGTTTTATTTCTTTTATAAGAGTATGCTCGCCCGGAGTAAAACCAAACGATCGGTCGAATCGGATTACTTCTTCGTCCTTTGTGTGGGAAGAAGCGAAAGAAGACAATAAGTAAAAATCGTCGGAAAGAAACAAATCGTTTTCTTGCGTGATATATAATAAGGGAATACTTCGAAGTTTGTCAACTGCTGCGAATACTTCTCCGCCTTTATGAACAATAACTGCAAATAGTCCGTTTAGTAGCCTCACTTTCTCTTCAAAATCGGAGGTAGAATCAACGGTTTTAAAATAATCGGCAAGCGATTTCTCTTTTAATAAGGTATCATTCAACAAGGCTTTCCCTTTTACATATATTCCTTCTTCGGAATACCAGGAAACACCATAGTTATATGTGAGAAGAATCTTAATCATTAATTATTTTTTATTCCTTAACCGGCTCAATCTTGATGCTTTTCTCGTAGCGCTTTATAGTCCAGCGATACCAAATGTATTGTATCGTCATGAAAGTAAAACCTACCGCAGCAAAAAGAATTATTGCCAAATGGAAATTCTTTTGCAAAATACCGATATAAATACCTAATACCCTGAAAATAAAATACAATATTTCGAACCACATATAGGCTTTTTGCTTCTTCATTAAAAGAGGAATAAACCCTAAAGGTGCTGTAAATAGGATCATATATAACCAGGGAAGAAGATAGCGAAGGTATATTCCGGATGCTTTCCATTCTTCGCTGAACATGATACTAAATATTTGTGGGGAAAAGATAAACAACAAAACGAAACAGGGCAATATATATAACAAATTGTTTTTAACATATACGTTCAACAAAGGGGATATTTTTTCGCCTTTGTTTTTCAATTGGGCGCTTCGCTCGTATAATACCAGATAAATAGAGTTAACAACCAAATTGATCGGCCTAAAAGATGTATTAAATGCAAGGAAAAACAAACCTAATTGAGCTTCGCCAAACAAACTTGTCAGCATAAGGAAAGGCAAGTTAAACGAAATAGAGTTTAATACATTACGGGGCAAATTAAATTTCGGAAAATCTTTATACTCGATAGCTGCCTTTTTCTTGTTCGCCCACTTTTGTTTGAACGACAAAAAAACGTCTTTTCTCAATCGAAAGAAAGCAAGACATGATAAGACATAACTAAGTATTTGTCCCGACAATAAGCCCCAAGCATTGGGAAAAACCGGGCTTATGGCAATCTTAGACAAAGAGCTGGCCGTGTTTTGAGTAACACTGGCTCCGGCTATTGCCTTAAATCGCTTTTCGCGATTGGCTAATCCGGTCAAGATATTAGACAAACTGACCACAAATGCCATAACAGGAAGCAAAAACCAAAAATCATGGATAGCCTCAATATGTAAAAGAGAGAAAATGGGTTTGCGAAAAAAGAACAAAACAACAAATAAAAAGAGAGAAAAAATAGGAAGCCATGTATTAATAAAGCCTACAAGCGCATGGGCTTCTCTTTTTGTTTTGGATAAAACGATGGCTTCTTCGTATTTTCCGGTTCCGAAATGACCCAAAATAGAGGCAACACTCATAAATAAAGCAAATGAACCGAAGTCTTCATCTGTATAAATACGAGTTAAAACCATTGTAGCAAGGAAAGCAATTACTTGACCTATCATTCCCCCACTAACTAATATTGAACTATTTCTTACTAAGTCGGATTTTATGAAGCTCCGAAATTTGTCTTTCATATTTATAGGTAGACAAAGGTACAATTAAGAATTAGAAAATCAAGAAGTCATATAACGAATTTATTTGGAAGCATAGTAAAATATAACTAAATTTGTCATCAAATAGAAAGGAATGGCAAAGAAAGAACTTACATACGAAGAAGCTTTTAACCGTCTTCAAGAAATACAAAAACAGATAGAAAGCGATAGTTTAGGTATAGACGGGCTTACTGTTGTGTTGAAAGAGGCCTCTATGTTGTTGAAAATCTGCAAAGATAAACTACTTATCGTTAGTGAAGAAACACAAAAAGTATTAAATAATATTCAGTGAAACGCTCGGTTATAATTGTTGCCGGAGGAAAAGGTCTTAGAATGGGATCGGAAATTCCCAAACAGTTTCTGCTATTAAAGGGGAAACCTGTGTTGGCTCATACTATCGAAGCGTTTTATTGTTACGACAACTCGATAAAAATCATTTTAGTCCTTCCCGAAGAACAACAATCTTATTGGCAGCAACTCCAAATAAAACACGGCATTAATACGCCTCATACGGTAGTTTCGGGAGGAGAAACCCGCTTCCATTCAGTAAAAAATGGGCTACAACATATCGATAAAAATTCGTTTGTTGCTATACACGACGGAGTAAGACCTCTTGTTTCTACCCAAATAATAGACGATGCTTTTGCATTAGCCAACAAAGCGCAAGCAGTTTATCCGGCAATCCCCGTAACAGATACTCTCCGAAAAGGAAGTTTTGATAATTCTGTTACCGTAGATCGCTCGCAATATCATCATGTTCAAACTCCTCAGGTTTTTGCTTCAAGTATTTTATTAAAAGCTTACGAACAAAAATACTCCAAGTTCTTTACCGACGACATCTCGGTTGTTGAAAACTTGGGCGAAGTAAAACCACAAGCCATACCCGGAGATCCGTCTAATATAAAAATTACAACTCCCTCTGATTTAATAATTGCAGAAACTTTATTGAAATGCCGGATTTAAATCAGCAAAACATTATGTATCTGCAAGGAATCGGACCTAAAAAAGCCGATGTTCTAAAACAAGAGATCGGAATTGTTTCTTTCGAAGACATCCTGTATTACTTTCCTTATAAATATATAGACCGAAGCAAGATATTCAAAATCAAAGAAATCGACGGAAATATGCCTTATATCCAACTGAAAGGTAAAATAAGACAGTACGATTCTATGGGTGAAGGATATTCCCGAAGGTTAATTGCCCGCTTTTTTGACGATACAGGCAGCATAGATTTAGTATGGTTTCGCAGCATTCGTATGATTCCTAATATGTATAAACTAAATACTGAATACATTTTATTTGGAAAACCAACGATTTTCAACGGTCGAATCAATATTGCACACCCCGAATTAGAAACCGTAGACAACTTCTTTCACGGAGAAGTTGGGATTCAAGGGCAATATAATACAACGGAACGGATGAAGAATGCGTTTCTACATTCGAGAGCTATTCAGAAAATCGTTACACAAGTATTAGAAGCTACCATCGATACTATCCCCGAAACGCTGCCCGAGAGTATTATTAAGCGTTCGAATACTATTTCTTTAGACAAAGCATTAAGAAACATACATCTACCTATATCGAATGATATGCTTCGTCAAGCTGAATTTCGACTCAAGTTTGAGGAATTGTTTTACCTACAACTCAATATTCTTTTGGTAACTAAGTATAGAAACCGAAAATTGGGAGGTTATTATTTTACCAAAGTAGGCGATAACTTCAACGGTTTTTATTACAATAATTTACCTTTTCCACTTACAGGTGCTCAGAAAAGAGTACTAAAAGAGATCAGACAAGACGTTAACTCGGGCAAACAAATGAATCGTCTTTTACAAGGAGACGTAGGAAGTGGAAAAACGATTGTCGCTCTTTTCTCTATGTTACTTGCACTTGACAATGGTTTCCAATCGGCTTTGATGGCTCCGACCGAAATTTTGGCAACACAACACTACGAAACAATTAAACAATTGCTCGATGGATTAAATATAGAAGTTGTTCTTCTAACCGGTTCTACAAAAAAGAAAGCAAGAGAACAAATCCTTCCGAAAATTAAAGACGGAACAACACCAATTATTATTGGAACTCATGCCCTTATTGAGGATACTGTCGATTTTTCAAATCTCGGAATGGTTGTAATAGACGAACAACATCGCTTTGGTGTGGCTCAACGTTCGAAACTTTGGACTAAAAATAGTAAGATTCCACCGCATGTGTTGGTCATGACAGCAACTCCAATCCCAAGAACATTAGCAATGACTGTTTACGGAGATCTTGATATTTCGATTATAGATGAACTTCCTCCGGGACGAAAAGCAATTAAAACCATACATAGATACAGCGAAAAACGAGACAAACTTTACGACTCGGTTCGAAAACAATTAGAAGAAGGACGACAAGTATATATCGTTTATCCACTTATAGAAGAAAGTGAGAAAATAGATCTTAAAAACCTATCGGACGGATTCTTAACTACTCAAGAAATATTTCCCGAATATAAGGTTTCGATGGTTCATGGAAAAATGAAACCTGCCGAAAAAGAAAAAGAAATGCAACTATTTCTTTCAGGAGAAACACAAATCATGGTAGCAACTACGGTTATTGAGGTAGGAGTTAATGTTCCTAATGCATCTGTTATGATAATTGAGAACGCCGAACGCTTTGGACTTTCGCAGTTACACCAACTTAGAGGGCGAGTTGGACGAGGAGCCGACCAGTCTTATTGTATTCTTATCACAAAATATGAATTATCCGAAACAACAAGACGCCGGATAGCTATCATGACCGAAACAAATGATGGTTTTATTATAGCAGAAGAAGACTTGAAACTACGAGGACCCGGAGATATTGATGGGACACAACAGAGCGGTATCGCTTTCAATTTAAAAATTGCAAATCTTTCTCAAGACGGTCAGGTGTTATCTTTGGCCCGAGAAATAGCACAAGAAATACTAAATGAAGACCCGGAATTAAAATCTCCCCAAAATACTTTGCTCATAGAACAGCTAAAAAAGAACAATGCAAAAAACAATCAAGGCTGGTTTATGATCAGTTAATAATAACTTATCTTAATGTATCAACCACTTAAAGAAGAATATTCTAAACAAATAGATCAATCAAACAAAGAACTAAAGAAAATTAAGAAACAACTATATTCTTTGGGAAGTTTGCGTTTACTTATTTTTGTACTAACTGTTGTTCAA
>JAJDGO010000069.1 GCA_030265685.1 Bacteroidales bacterium OttesenSCG-928-M11 | reverse complement strand
AAGCTTCTCCGTAATAGTATTCGTGTGATTCGATATTAGCTTCGTCTTCCAAATAAATTCCATACTTACTACATAGATAATACCAATAAGGACTTGGAGGATAATGGGAGTTGCGGACATGATTAATATTGGCTCTTTGCATCATCTTTACTTCTTTCTCCATCATTTCGCGGGTAACAGCATGTCCGACCGAAGGATTTGTTTCGTGACGATTTACTCCTTTTAGCTTAACTGTCTTTCCATTTACATAATAATAACGTCCTGCTAAACCAAACTCATCTTCATTAGCCGGCGTATCTTTAATTTCTACTTTACGAAAACCCGTATGAATAGAAACAGTTTCTACTATTTTTCCCTTGTTATCTTTTAATTCGGCGATCAAAGTATAACGATAAGGACGTTCGGAAGACCATTTATTTGGATTGGATAAAGACATGATTACCTCCGGAGCCTCTGTTATTTTGTTGGGTTCTAATTTTGCTATTTTTGCATTAGTTGATACATTAGCAACCAACTCATTTTCGTCCGAATAGAGTTTATTCTTATAAAGGCTATAAACAATGGTATAATCCTTTAATGCTTTTTTGTTAAAGCTACGAACATCAGCATTAATTTTTAAAGAACCATCAATATATTTATCATCCAAATCAGGAATAACAACCAAATCGCGAATATGAACCTTCGGAGTAGAAGTAATTGCTACCGAACGGAAGATACCCGGCAAGCGGAACATATCTTGAGCTTCGAGGAAAGAAGCATCTGAATTACGATAAACCTCTACGGCTACTGTATTTTTCCCTATTTTCACGTAAGGAGTAATATCAAAAGCAGCCAAGTTACGAGAGTTTTTGGAAAATCCGACATATTGTCCGTTGATCCAAATATAAAAGAAAGAATCAACTCCATCAAAATTAATAAATATTTGACGTCCATTCCAATCAGCAGGAACATCAAAGTCGCGACGATACGAACCTACTTCGTTACGATACTCGTATGTTGTCCAATGAGTAGGAGGAGTTCTCATCACTCCACCTTTCCAATCGTCGACAGCAACCTTATGTTGGAAAATTACCGGTTGATTAACATAAATCGGCAAGCCATATTTCATAGTGCCATCTTTTTGAACTCCATAAACATTCCAGTTAGAGGGAACCGTAATATTATCCCAAGTTGAAACATCATAATCTGTTTTATAAAAATCAGCAGGACGTACTTCGGGGGTTTTTACCCAATTAAACTTCCAACTTCCATCTAAAGATTGCCAATACTTACTATATTCCGGCAATACTTTACGAGCACTTTCCGTATTTTCGAAAGAAAAAAAGTAAGCTCGAGGTTGTTCTTTGTTTAAAGAAAGCTTTTCCGGTGATTCCCACTCATCTCCTACCGGTGATTTTTCTTGCGAATATGCAAAACCTTGTAATGGAGGTTGATTCGCATACAAGCTTAATGTCATGAATGAACACAACAACAATAACAATGTAATTCTTCTTACATTCATAATGATTATTATTTATTAATTAACTATTTGTATTCTATATACACAGAGAGGTACAAATTTAATTGTTTTATTTGAAAGTACAAAAAAAGATGAATACAGTAAATTAACGTATCACTATAAAACACTACCTTTGTCTGTAAATCTTCAAAAAAAAGCACTATCATTCTTTGGGATCATCACTATGCGAAAGATCATACATATTGATATGGATGCATTTTATGCTTCTATTGAGCAGCGAGATTACCCACAACTTCGAAACAAACCGATAGTAGTTGGATATTCCGGGAAAAGAGGTGTCGTGGCTGCCGCAAGTTATGAAGCCCGAAAATACGGTATTCGATCAGCAATGCCGTCTCAAACGGCGAAGTATAAGTATCCTCAATTGGTCTTTATGCCTCCCCGTTTTCATGTTTATGCCGAAGTATCGAAACAAATCCGTTCTATTTTTCTGGAATATACTGATTTGGTAGAGCCTTTATCTTTAGACGAAGCCTATCTTGATGTAACAAATAATCGAAAAGGTATTATTTCTGCAACGATTATTGCTCAAGAAATAAAAAAGCGGATAAAGAAAGACACCGGACTTACTGCATCTGCCGGTGTTTCTATTAATAAGTTTCTTGCCAAAATTGCGTCTGACTACAACAAACCGGACGGTCTTTTTGTCGTAACAGAAAAAGAAGCCGAAGCATTTGTTGCAAGTCTTCGGATCGAACAATTTTGGGGCATCGGTCCGGTTACCGCAAAAAAAATGCATAACTTAGGTATTCATACCGGAAATGATCTTAAGAAAAAAACAAAAGAAGAATTAATACAAGAATTTGGAAAAGCAGGATACATCTATTATCAAAATGCGCGTGCAATTGATAACCGTCTTGTTGTAGTAGAAAACTTCCCGAAATCAATCGGAGTAGAAAATACTTTCCAAGAAGATTTGAGTAGCCGGGAACAATTAAGCTCTGCCTTGCATGATATTGCCGAAGAACTATGGCAGCGAATAAGCAAAGGTGAGTATTTTGGAAGAACAATCACGCTAAAGATCAAGTACAACGATTTCGTTAAGATAACTCGAAGCCGCACTTTATCAGGATATATCAACGAATTTGATACTTTATGGCAAGTAGCTTCCGACTTGCTTATACACATTGATCGAAGTAAACCGATCCGTTTGATGGGTTTAGCGATCGGAAACATATACAATAACGGAGAAAGTATACAGTTAGAACTCGACTTTTAGAGAGAAATACACTATCTTTGTTCGTATTTAATCCAGAAAATCATGAATAAAATCACAGATCTATTTAATATTCAATACCCAATCATACAAGGAGGAATGGTATGGTGTAGTGGATGGGAATTAGTTTCGGCTGTAAGTAACGCAGGAGGACTTGGTTTGTTGGGCGCAGGATCAATGCATCCGGAAATATTACGCGATCATATTCGCAAAACACAAGCCGCAACCGATAAGCCTTTTGGTATAAATGTACCATTAATGTACCCTCAGATCGAAGAAATAATGCAAATAATCGTCGAAGAAGGTGTTAAAATAGTCTTTACTTCTGCTGGAAATCCGAAGACATGGACCGCATTTTTAAAAGAAAAAGGAATAATAGTGGCTCATGTTATTAGTAGTTCTAAGTTTGCTTTGAAGTGCGAAGAGGCCGGAGTTGACGCTATTGTTGCCGAAGGTTTCGAAGCCGGAGGACACAACGGACGCGAAGAAACGACCACAATGTGCCTTATTCCTTCCGTAAAAAGAGTTACTTCTTTGCCACTTATAGCAGCAGGTGGTATAGCTACAGGCGAAGGTTTGTTGGCAGCTTTGGCTTTAGGAGCCGACGGAGTACAGATAGGGACTCGTTTTGCACTAACAAAAGAAAGTTCTGCCCATGAAAATTTCAAACAATATTGTTTAAATCTTCAAGAAGGTGATACAAAGCTACTCCTAAAGAAGCTATCCCCTACCCGATTAGTCAAAAGTA
>JAJDGO010000068.1 GCA_030265685.1 Bacteroidales bacterium OttesenSCG-928-M11 | reverse complement strand
ACCCAAATGAATAAGAATCATTATATACACGAACTCATCAAGGAAGGCGAACACCAGCGATTAGACTTTAAGTTCGAGATTAGCGATAGCAAAAAGATCGCCAGAACCCTGTCTGCATTTGCGAATACAGATGGAGGGACCTTACTTATCGGCGTAAAAGACAACGGACAAATAGCGGGCGTTCGAAGCGAGGAAGAGTATTATATGATCGAAGCGGCTGCAGAAATGTATTGCTCGCCGAAAGTACCATTCGAAGCCAAAGAATGGAACGTAGGAGGAAAGGTTGTTCTGGAAATCAAAGTCAAACCAAGTCCTGAGAAACCTCATAAATCTCCGAACAAAGACAATACATACCGTTCATTTATTCGTATTGATGACGAAAATTTTGTTGCTCCCGAAGTATTAGAGATAGCTTGGAACAAAATGGCGAGCCTAAAAGGGACACATATTAAAATAAGCAAACCGGTAGAGAGGTTATTGTCGTTTTTAGATACCAACCCTTACATCACGATTAATCAGTTCCGGAAAATTGCACATATTAATTATTATACAGCCCGTAATATATTGAGCGACTTACTGGCTATCGGAACATTAGGCTATTTATTGGTCGACAAACGAATTGTTTATGGCATTTCAAAGTAAAAGAAGAGATTCCGAAGAGGAAGAAATACAATATTCGGACAATATTATTCAATGGCAAGATGCGATTGGAGAAAAACTGGACAAGATGCGATCTGCCGAACACGTTTTTTCCATCTCGCAAAAAGGAGACTTTCTACTAGGAGTAAAAGCCATTTCCGAAACATCCGAAAAGTTATTTTCTCAATTGGAAAAGAAGGAGCTTTATCTCCCCTATCTGGAGAAAATGTCGGAGGGAAGGAAACAAGAGTGGCTAACCGTCAGGCTCTTGCTGAAAGAGTTATTATCCGGCGAAGAAAAAGAAATTCACTACCATCCTTCCGGGCAACCTTATTTTGCCGACAATTCTTATTTTTTAAGCATCAGTCATACCAAAGGATATGTAGCCGTCATCCTCAACAAGCATCACCCGGTAGCCATCGATATAGAAAACATCTCTCCTCGCATCGAAAAGATACAAGAACGCTTCTTATCGGAAAGAGAAAAAGAAAACCTATCGAAAGAAAACAGGCTCAACCACCTGCTGCTCCATTGGGCAGCTAAAGAATGCTTGTTCAAGATATTGGGAGAAGAAGGAGTAGAATACAAATCGCACCTCCACATACAGAAATTCCAACCGCTAAGCAAGCAATGGGATTCTTTCTCGGCAAAAGAAACTCGCACCGACAAGCGCGAAAGTTATACCATCGATTACTACATCTCCGACGACTTTGTTCTCTCTCTCATTAACGGTTCTCAAAAAAAAGGATTACCTTTGCAAAATGATTACGATTAAGGCATATGGATTTTCAGGTTAATCAGACAGACAAGCTTTCGAATGCTCGCGCGGGAACTATAACAACCGATCACGGAGTGATCGAAACCCCTATATTCATGCCCGTCGGGACACAAGGCACCGTCAAAGCCGTTCATTTTCACGAACTAAAAGAAGACATTAAAGCCGAGATTATCTTGGGCAACACCTATCACCTTTATCTCCGGCCGGGAATAGAAATCCTGGAACAAGCAGGAGGATTACACAAATTCAATGGTTGGGATGGACCGATATTGACCGATAGCGGAGGATTTCAAGTATTTTCTTTATCCGAAAACCGCAAACTAAAAGAAGAAGGAGCCGAATTTCGTTCGCATATCGACGGTTCGAAGCATCTATTCACTCCGGAAAAAGTAATGGACATCCAACGAAGCATCGGCGCTGATATTATTATGGCATTCGATGAATGTACTCCCGGCGACGCTGATTATGCTTATGCCAAACAGTCGCTCGACTTAACCGAACGATGGCTTGACCGCTGCTTCGCACGATTCAACGAAACAGAAGGCAAATACGGTTACCGCCAAGCATTATTCCCAATTGTTCAAGGTTGCGTTTACCCCGACTTAAGGAGAAGAGCAGCCGAAAACGTAGCCAAAAAGAATGCCGAAGGAAATGCAATCGGAGGACTTGCCGTAGGCGAACCGACTGAGAAGATGTATGAAATGATCGAAGTCGTCAACGAAATACTTCCAAAAGACAAACCTCGCTACCTAATGGGAGTCGGGACTCCGGCAAACCTGCTGGAAGCCATAGAACGAGGCGTCGACATGTTCGATTGTATCATGCCTACCCGCAACGGACGCAACGGACAAATATTTACCAAGAACGGAATATTAAACATGCGCAACAAAAAATGGGAGGCCGACTTCAGCCCGATCGAAGAAGACGGAGCCTCTTACGTAGACCGGATCTATTCCAAAGCTTATTTGCGCCACCTATTCATAACCAACGAGATACTTGCTCTACAGATCGCATCGATTCACAATCTGGCATTTTATCTTTGGTTGGTAAAAGAAGCACGTAAACATATCATCGACGGAAGTTTTTCACAATGGAAGTCTAACGTGATAAAACAATTACAACAACGGATATAATGAAAATACCCGGAATCAAATTATTGGACATTTATATTACCAAGAAATTTCTTGGCACATATATCTTTTCGATCATATTGATTATGTCTATCGCGGTAATGTTCGACTTTAACCAAAAGGTCGACAAGTTCATGCAAAACGAAGCGCCCATGACGGCTATCATCTTCGATTATTACTTGAACTTCATCCCCTACTACGCCAACCTTTTCAGTCCGCTGTTCGTCTTTATCGCAGTAATATTCTTCACATCCAAACTGGCCGACAATTCGGAAATAATCGCGATTCTTTCCAGCGGAGTCAGCTTCGGACGACTAATGCGCCCCTATATCTTTTGCGCCGGATTAATCGCCATCGCCACCTTCTCGCTCAATTCTTTTATTATCCCTCCGGCAAATACAACGCGTATCGAGTTTCAGAACAAATACTATAAAGACCGATCAACCAATTACGAACGAAATATACAACTGGAAGTAGAACCCGGAGTGATCGCCTACTTCGATCGATACGACAAACCGATCCATACAGGAAACCGCTTTTCTCTGGAACGATTCGAAGGGAAAACGCTAAAATCCCGGCTAACAGCACAACGTATTACTTGGGATTCGCTCTATCATTGGAAAGTAAAAGAATATATGATCCGGGATTTTGATGGACTACGAGAAACCGTCACTCAAGGAATGGAGCTGGATACAATTATCCCGATCATCCCTTCCGACTTTATGATAGCCATCAACGACTGCGAACAAATGACGACTCCCGAACTCAAAAAATACATCAACAGGCAGAAACAACGCGGAATAGGCAATATCCAACTCTTCGAAATAGAATATCACAAACGATTTGCTATGGCGCTGGCCTCGTTTATCTTAACCTTGATCGGAGCCTCCGTTAGTGCACGTAAAATAAAGGGAGGAATGGGACTCAATCTCGGAGTCGGTCTCTTGCTTAGTTTCTCTTATATCCTTTTCCAACAAGTATCTTCAAGTTTCGCTACATCCGGAAATTTCAGTCCTTTCATTGCAGTTTGGCTCCCGAACGCAGTATATGCGCTTATCGCCGCCTACTTATATCGAAAAGCTCCACGCTAAAACCACC
>JAJDGO010000067.1 GCA_030265685.1 Bacteroidales bacterium OttesenSCG-928-M11 | reverse complement strand
GCTTCTCAAACATTTAAAATTTTATAGAAATGCAACAAGAAGATGATTTAAGAGGACTTGCTAAAGTCATGGAATTTATGCGGGCAATAAGCATAATTTTCGTAGTGATAAACATTTATTGGTTCTGCTATTTTGCTTTGCGAGAATGGGGAATCAATATTGGAGTAGTTGATAAGATACTACTGAACTTTGACCGGATTGCCGGATTATTTGGCAGTATTCTCTACACGAAATTATTTGCCGTTGTTTTCCTTGCCCTTTCCTGTTTGGGTACTAAGGGCGTGAAAGAGGAAAAAATCACTTGGCCGAAAATATATGTTTTTCTGGCAATCGGTTTTATCCTGTTCTTTATGAACTGGTGGATACTTGATTTACCGTTACCCACAGCGGCGACAACTGGTTTTTATATCCTCACAATGGCAGCAGGCTATCTGTTTTTGTTAGTTGGTGGCTTATGGATGAGCCGTTTGCTCAAAAACAATATGTTCGACGATGTTTTCAACACAGAGAACGAAAGTTTCATGCAAGAAACACGCTTGTTACAGAGTGAATATTCCGTAAACCTACCAACCAAGTTTTGGTATAAGAAAAAGCAATGGAAAGGTTGGATAAATGTAGTAAACCCGTTCCGTGCCAGTATCGTGTTAGGAACTCCGGGCAGTGGAAAATCATACGCCGTTATTAATCAGTATATAAAGCAGCAGATAGAGAAAGGATTTTCGATGTATGTGTATGACTTCAAGTTTCCAGACCTTTCTACAATCGCTTATAACCATTTATTGAACAATCAATTAGGCTATAAGAAGGTTCCTACGTTTTATGTGATTAACTTCGATGATCCGAGCCGTTCACACCGATGCAATCCTATCAATCCGTCTTTCATGGAAGATATCAGCGACGCATACGAATCGAGTTATACAATTATGCTCAACCTCAATAAAACGTGGGTGCAAAAGCAGGGCGACTTCTTTGTAGAATCTCCGATTATTTTGTTTGCTTCAATCATTTGGTATCTTAGAATATACAAGGATGGAAAGTATTGTACATTTCCTCATGCGATAGAGTTCCTGAATAAACGCTACGAAGATATTTTCCCTATTCTCACTTCATATCCCGAACTTGAAAACTACCTTTCTCCCTTTATGGACGCATGGTTGGGTGGTGCTGCCGACCAGTTAATGCTGCGCCCGTAAGGGTACATAATAAATATAGCTTTGGCAAGCTATTAGGTTCGTGTTCTTTGAAATAATAACCTATCATCAACCGACTTATCTGAAAGGGAAACCGGACAGGGAGTATAGCATGTCGGGAAAGCCATGAGTCAACTAATTGTCATGTTGCGACTGAATGGCGAGATGAAACGATAGATATGAGGATAAAGTCTGAACTGATTGAACGATAGCCTGAGCGGTTAGATGGTAAACCTGAACGGAAGACAGTCATTAACGTTCGGCTGTGATACCTAACCTTTCCCTGTAGCAGGTATAGGCAAAAGAACTTATCACAGAGCAATCGCAATAAGCGATAAAAGGCGAAAGTCGTATCCGACAATCTATCATGCCAATAGTTATTATGTATCTAAACGGGGATTACCTAACCCGGAATGCCGTAAGGCTATGAGGATTCGCCTCTGAATATCCGGTATGGTAACGGAGCTCCCGTAGTAGTCCGAGCAAGGGAAAGCCTTGTACATGGCGAAGGGGAGCAGTTAATATCTTAATACAATTAACGGAAAATGTGAGAGACATTATGAGAAGTCCAGAAAAAGTATTAAACAGTCTAATGGAGCATAGCAAAGTTTCGGATTATAAATTCGAAAGGCTATACCGAATTCTGTTCAACGAAGAAATGTTCTATGTTGCCTATCAAAACATTTATGCAAAACAAGGTAACATGACAGCTGGTACAGACGGGAAAACCGCCGACCAGATGAGCATCCCTCGTATTGAACGCCTAATTGAAACGCTCAAGAGTGAGACGTATCAACCCAACCCGTCGAGAAGGATATACATTCCAAAGAAAAATGGGAAGCAACGCCCGCTTGGAATACCATCCTTTGAAGACAAATTAGTGCAGGAGGTACTAAGAATGATTCTCGAAGCCATCGATGAAGGGTATTTTGAATATTCGTCACATGGATTCAGACCAGACAAAAGCTGCCACACTGCACTGACGCACATTCAGAACTCGTTCAGTGGGACAAAGTGGTTTATAGAAGGAGACATTAAAGGCTTCTTTGATAATATTAACCATGAAGTCCTGATAAACACATTGAAAGAACGGATTGCCGATGAAAGGTTTATCCGTCTTATCAGAAAATTTTTGAATGCTGGGTATGTTGAAGATTGGAAATTTCATAACACGTACAGTGGAACACCACAAGGTGGAATTGTTAGTCCTATACTGGCAAATATCTATCTTGACAAATTCGACAAGTACATGAATGAATACGCAGAATCCTTCAACAAAGGCGTGAGACGACACAGAAGCACGGAAGCACGAAGATTTGAAAAGAAGAAACGATGCTTGACCCTGAAACTCAAAGAGGAAACGGATGACAATATCAGGAAACAGCTGATTAAAGCTATCCGAGAAGTAGAAAAAGAAAGAACTCAATATCCACACGGTGACGAAATGGATACGAATTGGAGAAGATTAAAGTATGTTAGATATGCTGACGATTTTCTGATTGGAGTAATCGGAAACAAATCGGAATGTGTTCAAATTAAAGCAAATATCACTCAATACATGAGTGATAAACTCAAATTGGAACTATCCGAAGAGAAAACGCTTATTACCAATGCGCAGAAGCCCGCCAAATTTTTAGGATACGACATCTTTGTTCGCAAGACCAACGACACCAAAAGGGATATGTTTGGTAATCCTGTACGAATGTTCAACAACAAAATTGTGCTTTATGTAACCACAGAGGTTATGAAGAAAAAACTAATGGACTACGATGCTATCGAATTCAATTATAGCAGTGGTAAGGAAGTTTGGAAATCAAAAGCCAGGAGCTACATGAAAAACAATAAAATGGAAGACATTGTATTGCAGTATAATACTGAAATCAGAGGATTCTACAACTACTACTCAATAGCCAACAACAGCCCTATTATTGACTCGTTTTACAACATTATGGAATACAGTATGTACAAAACACTTGCCTGTAAGCTGGAAAGTTCGGTTAAGAAAGTCTGTTCTAAATATAAGAAGAACAAGAAATTTTCGATACCATACACCGACAGTAAAGGGCAAACAAAGTACCGCATCTTCTACGATGAGGGTTTCAAAAGGAAAACAGCTAAAAGAGAATCATTTTACGACATTATTCCAAATACAATCACATGTAAATATCCAAGCCTAATACAACGGTTGAAAGATAAAACTTGTGAATTGTGTGGTGTCGAAGGTGATACAACGATGTTTCAAGTTCGCAATCTGAAAGCCCTTAAAGGCAAGAACGAATGGGAGCAAAAAATGTTAAAAATACATCGTAAAACACTGGCTGTATGCGCTGAGTGTAATAAAAAGATACACAATGAACGTTAGACTGACGATATTAATGGAAAGCCGTATACATGGAGACGTGTACGTACGGTTTGGGGGCGAGTACTTGGAAACCTGCCGCTTGAAAGAGCGGCAAGGCGCTGAGTACTTAGCCTACGGACAGATAGCAAGTGCGAAAATTCCGTTATCCCGTATGATTTCGCCCCAGTTGTACTGGGTTATGAGTGGCGATGAGTTTACGCTTGATATAAACAATCCTGATGATCCGAAAGTGTTGGTTGTCGGTAACAATCCCGACAGACAGAACATTTACGGTGCGGCATTGGGACTTTACAACTCCCGTATCGTGAAACTCATAAATAAAAAGGGGCAACTGAAAAGTTCGGTAGTCATTGACGAGCTGCCCACAATTTACTTCAAAGGATTGGATAACCTGATAGCAACCGCCCGAAGTAATAAAGTTGCA
>JAJDGO010000066.1 GCA_030265685.1 Bacteroidales bacterium OttesenSCG-928-M11 | reverse complement strand
GATATTCGTGCCCAAAGACGAATGAAAGAATTACTTGACAAGGGCGACAATGTAAGCAAAGAAGAAGTATTGAATAATCTGACCAAAAGAGACCATATCGATTCTACGAGAAAAGACGGGCCTCTCCGACAAGCTGATGATGCTGTTGTATTAGACAACTCTTATCTTACGATAGAGGAACAAAACGACTGGTTATTAAAAGAATATAGAAAGCGGACTTAACAATTTTTCCTCTTCCTTTCTCTTCTTTTCAAAAACAGAGTATAACTTGAGTCAAGTTATAGTAAAACTTCGGGCAAGTTATAGTAAAACTTTGAGCAAGTTGTAGTAAAACTTCGGGTAAGTTATAGTAAAACTTTGAGCAAGTTGTAGTAAAACTTCGGGTAAGTTATAGTAAAACTTTGAGGTAGTGATGCTTTTCCTTTTACAAGCAAACAACAGAATACGACATAAAAAAAGATAGACCGCTAAAAACGACCTATCTTTTTCTTTTTTTATATCATCTTGGCATACGAGTATGCCTATGTAGAAGTTAACCTAAATAACTTTTCAGCAAATCGTTCTTGTTACTTGTCTTTAATCGTCTGATTGCTTTTTCTTTTATTTGTCTTACTCTCTCGCGAGTTAATCCAAACTTATCTCCGATTTCCTCTAAAGTTAATTCTTGACAGCCTATTCCGAAGAACATCATAATAATATCTCGTTCGCGATCGCTAAGAGTTGCTAAAGCTCTATGTATTTCTTTCGAAAGCGACTCGTTAATTAATGTTCTGTCAGACATCGGAGCGTCGTCGTTAACAAGGACATCGAGCAAACTATTATCTTCTCCTTCTACAAAAGGAGCATCTACCGAGATATGTCGTCCGGATACTTTCAATGTATCCGAAATCTTATCTACCGGAATATCTAACTCGTCGGCAAGTTCTTCCGGCGAAGGCCTACGTTCGTGCTCTTGTTCGAACTTAGAAAAAGCTTTTGTAATTTTGTTAAGACTTCCTACTTGATTAAGCGGTAAACGAACTATACGCGATTGTTCTGCTAAAGCTTGAAGAATCGACTGGCGAATCCACCAAACGGCGTATGATATGAACTTAAATCCACGAGTTTCATCGAACTTTTCAGCAGCTTTTATTAACCCGAGGTTTCCTTCATTGATCAAGTCAGGGAGACTTAGCCCCTGATTCTGGTATTGTTTTGCAACAGAAACAACAAACCGGAGATTGGCGCGAGTTAACTTCTCTAAAGCTGCTTGATCTCCTCTTTTGATTGCTTGTGCCAATTCAACTTCTTCTTCTACAGTAATAAGATCTTCGCGTCCTATTTCTTGAAGATATTTATCAAGAGATGCACTCTCTCTGTTAGTGATTGACTTGGTTATCTTTAATTGTCTCATTTAGTAAGTTTTATTATGAGAATTCGGGAATCGGCAAAGGTAGTAAAAACTTTACAGATTCCCAAATTAAGCCTCAATTATTTGTCATTTCCTTTTTTGAAAACAAATTTTGTCTTGTTTTAGTTACTTAAATCAATGGCAAAATAGATAATTTCTCCATCTGCATAGCAACCTCGTATGAATAATCCGCGATCATCTACGTCTTGTTTTAAAACAGAGTCAACAATCGACTCAACATCGTTTGGCGTAGAGACACGAGTTCGGTTCAAAGTTAAAATAATAAAGCCTTCTTCTATTCCGGCACTTTTTAGTTTTCCGTTATCCAAAGACTCAATTTCAACTCCATAGTTTATTCCGAATCCATCTCTCTTTTTGTCCGAGAGTTCTTTCATTTTAGCACCTAATACATCTTGTGCTTTTAAAAGTTTAATAGGTTCGGTAGTTCCTTGATCGTTTTTCAACTCAACGGTGTAAGTTTTAGTTTCTCCATAGCGATTTACTTCTACTTCTATCTTTTGTCCCGGACTATATAGCGAGGTTTGTGCTCTTAGTTCGTTATAGTTTCGAATAGATTGTCCGTTGATTGCAGTAATAACATCCCCAATTTTCATACCTGCTTTCTCGGCCGAGCTCTTTGATGAGAAACTTCCTACATAAACTCCATCCTTAACTTTTAGTTTATCAAAAGCTGCTTTATCCATTTGTCTCAAGTCTTCTAAAGACATAACCGATACTCCAAGCAAAGCTCTTTGCACTACGCCGTGTTCTTTTATATCGGTAACTACTTTTTTCACGATTGTAATAGGAACAGCAAAAGAATATCCGACAAAGTTGCCGGTTTCTGAGTAAATTGCCGTATTAATACCAACCAACTCGCCTCGAGTATTTACTAAAGCACCTCCACTATTCCCGGGATTAACGGCAGCATCTGTTTGAATATAGGATTGAATCTTGTCTTCGATGGTTCGATTTCTACCATAAGGATTAGAAAATATCTCTCCTCTTCCTTTAGCACTTACAATACCTGCTGTCACTGTAGACTTTAAGTTGAACGGATTTCCAACTGCTAATACCCACTCTCCTACTTTTAATTCTTCCGAATTACCAAAAGGAATCACAGGAAAATCTTTTCCTTCAATTTTTAATAAAGCAATATCGCTGGCTTCATCCCCTCCGATAAGTTTCGCAGTGTATATTTCTCCATCGTTTGTAGTAACTTCGATTTCATCGGCTTTTTCTATTACGTGATTATTCGTTACAATATAGCCATCGCGCGAAATAATTACTCCCGACCCAAAGCCTATACGTGGCTGATTAAGTTGGGGAGTAGCTCCGAATCCAAAAAGAAAATCGAAAGGATTGATTGTTTGTTGTCTTTGAGAAGAAGGTTTAGCAACCGATTTAATATGGACAACTGCATGGATACTTTGATCTGCCGCCACCGTAAAGTCAATATTTTCTGCTGCCATTGTATAACTTACCGGATAATAACCCGATTGGTCAAAAGCAGAACCATCATATACCACCGATTGGTTTTTATTCGAAAAATAAGAATAAACACCAACCCCCAATGTTGCACTTAAAACTGCAATCAAAATAAAACTGACTAATAGTTTTCCGTTATTTTTCATAAGCCTATCATTTTGTTAATTACTTTTTGTCATATCAAACTTCTATACAAATAACGTGCAAAAAGGAATTTTAGACTTATGGTTTTAACATTTTTAACCCAATCTTTGGGAGATTAAATCAATTTAACGGAACGACTTATACTATTTATGACTTAAAGTCAGAGCATCTAAAATTTGGAGATTTGGGAAAGAGTAAGTAACTTTGCAACGTTAAGAATAGATTCGGGGTGTAGCTCAGCCCGGTTAGAGTACACGTCTGGGGGGCGTGTGGTCGGACGTTCGAATCGTCTCACCCCGACTATTGAAAATCCGCTGAACTAAATTATAAGTTAGCGGATTTTTTGATTATTTCTCCCTATTTCTAATATGCGATAATGGTTGATATTTTATATATATCTTTGAGTGTTCTATCGTTTGGGATTACTTTTACATTGGGATTATGTTTTTTATTTTTACGAACCCCAAAGTTTGAAAGTTTAAAGAAATACATTACTTCAAGAAAAAGCATAGCCATTGCTTATTTTACTATTGCGGGCTTCAACTTATTAAATGCTGTTTTTTATTCCTTCTTATCAGTTGGCGATATGCGTTTGATTTGGCTGAGTATTCTTTCGGTAGCATCACTACAAGCTTTGTTATTTACCTATACTCTTATTACTTTAATTGATATAAACTTTCAATACAAAAAGAAAAGGTTTCAAGAACTATCTCCTATCGTTTTTTTTACAATATGCGGAATAATCGCTTTTTACTCCACAAACTCTTTATTTTTTAATATTGCTTTTTATTCCTACCTGCTTTATTATATATCACAACTCATCCGCTATTCGTTTACTTTTTTTCGTATTTATAACCAATGCGTAAAAGAAGTCGATAACTTTCATTCCGACCAAAAGTCAGAATCATTACATTGGATAAAAACGTCTTTTATCCTTGCTCTTATGGTAGGAACATTAGCTGTTCTTTTTATTATTATTCATTCTCAGGCAATCCTTATTAGTTTCATGGTGATTTACATATTGTTCTATTCCCATTTTGGGATTCAGTTCTTAAATTATCCTCAAACATTTTTGCAATTAGAGTTAACAACCATCCTAAAGAAAGAAGAAGAAACTCCTGCAGATAACGACAAGATGATCAAAATTCCTTTTTCGCAATTAGAAATTGATTTAGACGAATGGGTATTAAACAAAGGATTTATA
>JAJDGO010000065.1 GCA_030265685.1 Bacteroidales bacterium OttesenSCG-928-M11 | reverse complement strand
ATTAAATAAGGTAACTATCCGTAACATCAAGAATAATCAAACAATGACTTACACATTAGTTTCGGAAAGTGAAGCCAACTTAAAGGAAGGAAAAATATCCGTAGCAACTCCCATTGCAAGAGGACTAATGGGAAAAAAGGTAGGAGATATTGCAGAAATCACAACTCCCGGCGGAGTTATGAGTTTTGAAATCGTAACTATTGCTATATGACAATATTCAGTAAAATAATTGCAGGAGAAATCCCTTCATATAAAATTGCAGAAGACGAACACTATTACGCTTTTTTGGATATTAATCCGGTAACAAAAGGGCATACATTAGTTATTCCTAAACAAGAAACCGATTATCTTTTTGATTTAGATGATAAAACATTGTCGGGCTTAACCTTGTTTGCGAAACGAGTAGCTAAAGCAATTGAAAAAAGTGTCACTTGCAAACGGATAGGAATAGCGGTTATGGGATTGGAAGTTCCTCATGCCCACGTTCATCTTATACCTATATCGACCGAAGGCGATATGAATTTCAGAAAAGAAAAAGCATCTCTTAGCAAGGAAGAATTTACTACATTAGCAGAAACAATTGCTGCCAATTTCGAATAAAGCGATCTATGCAGTATCAGACCTATTCTGTCTCTAATGGTATCCAAATAATATATGCCAACTCAGACTCTCCGGTATCTTATTGCGGCTTTGCCGTTAAAGCCGGAGCTCGCGACGAGGAAGAAAACCAGTATGGCTTAGCGCATTTTGTAGAACATACTTTGTTCAAAGGTACAAAAAAGCGCAAAGCTTGGCATATCTTAAACCGAATGGAAAAGGTAGGAGGAGAACTGAATGCCTATACAACGAAAGAAGAAACTTTTCTATATTCGGTTTGTTTATCAGAAGATTCGGAACGAGCAATAGAATTATTGTCCGATCTCTTGTTCCAATCTCAATTTCCTCAAGCCGAACTCGACAAAGAAAAGGAGGTAGTTATCGATGAAATCAATTCATATCGAGACAATCCTTCGGAATTAATCTATGACGAGTTTGAGAATATTCTTTTCGACGGAACAGACTTAGGGCATGCTATCTTAGGAGACGAACAAAGTATCGCTTCTTTCTCGTCCGAATCATGTCTCGATTTCACAAACAAACATTATCGATCCGACAATATTATTTTCTTTTTCTACGGGAAGACTCCTTTCAAACGTATTCAAATATTAGCCGAAAAGTATTTCGGAGGCTATATTATACCTTCTTCAAAGATAACGAACAAAGAAATAATATCTCATTCGCAAACAAAAATAAAAGATCAGATCAAAGACATGGATTTACATCAAACTCATGTTATGATCGGATGCAAAGCCTACGGTCTTCACGACAAGAATCGGCTTGGACTTTATTTATTGAACAATATCTTGGGCGGTCCGGGAATGAATAGCAGGCTAAATCTTTCTTTGCGAGAAAAACATGGCATGGTTTATACTGTCGATTCTTCTTTAACTTCTTATTCCGACACAGGAATGCTTAGTATTTATTTCGGATGCGATAAAGAACACGAACAGAAATGCTGTCAACTCGTACATAAAGAAATTAAAAAGATACGGGAAAACATACTTACTACATCACAATTCTCTGCATCTATTAAACAATGGAAGGGGCAGTTAGGAATTAATACCGATCTGCGCGAAAACCGGGCATTAGGAATGGGCAAATCTTTTCTTCATTATCGACACTATGATAGCCTGGAAGAAATGTATCATAAGATTGATTCTCTAACTCGTTCTCAATTACTTGATATTGCTAACGAAATTTTCGCCGAAGAAAATCTACACAAACTAACTTTCCGATAAGAATAATACAATAAAGAGTCTATCAACACCTATAAACTCTTTCTGAAAATACAAACTAAAAGCCGACTCCATTTCTGAAGTCGGCTTTTTATTTGTACTATGGTGGCTAAATAAACCACCATAGATTATTACATTATCATCAAATAATTATAAACGAACTTTTAATACTTGAGTTCCTACTTTAACAAGATAAATACCATTAGGTAAAGTAGTAGAATAGTATCCGTTAACGCTTACTTTATTGATCAACTGTCCAGCCACAGTAATTATTTCTACATCTTGAGAATCTTTTGTTGTAATAGTAAGTCTATTTCCTTCTGCAGAAACCAATACACCTTGATCTTTCAAGTCATTAATAGAGTCAAATATTTCTTTAGTAGAGATCTCAATTGCTGTATCTTCAGCAACAGATGCAAGAGTAAGAGTATAAGCACCGCCTTCGTCTTTCAACTCGTCGCCAGTAGCATCAGTTCCGTTAATTGTAACTTTATTTAATTCGTATCCTGTTGCAACAGAAAATACTAAAGTGAAAGATTCTCCCTCTTCGATTTCGTAAGGACCAGCAGCTTCCGGATAAACAACTGTTACGTTTTCATCAGCAGAAACAGTAACCGTTACAGTATTTACAGGTTCTTCGAAAGACAATACAGGTATTAAATCTATGTTATTTTCAGCAAGAGCACCTTCTATTGAGTAGAAATTGATATTTCCATCATATTGTCCACTTAGACCCACGATTTGAATACGAATATTATCTGTAGTTACCTTATCGATATTTTCCAAAATATAATCGGTAATATCAAAATCGATTTTTGTTCCCAATGGAGTTGTCACATCAAATGTAACATTTTCAGATATCGCATTGCCATGAGGAGTTTCATGTACTTCTTCGTTCAAATTCCATGTCATATCCTTAATTTCCACATCCATAGTAGATTCTGCAGAACGGGCTTCGACTAAAGGATTACCTGTTTTTTGTTGAAGCGTACCTGTTGCTACAGTTAATAATATACGAGCATCGCCTTCTGCTAATTTGGCACGAATTGCAGCTACGTCAAAATCTAAATAAGCACGTCTTGTGTAATTAGCCAAATAAGAGTATTGAACCAAAAGATTTGAATTAGTGGAGAAATTAGAATCTGCTGATCCGCCATTTACATAAGTATCAGCAACAACAGGAATAACATTTGATCCGAAAGCAGCAACATAGATAGTAAGTTCGGCAGTTACAGCCTCTACTGTTACGGTATAAACATCACTTGCTAAAGCAGGTTCAACCACATCACCGTTTACAATTACTATTGGCTTTCCATATCCGTTTTCAATAGAGAAAGAGAATGAATAATCGCTACCATAAGCTACAGTTGTTGCAGGCTCTCCGCTCCAAGCAATACCTTCTGATTTATCAAGAGTAACTGTTAAGTTTTTCAAAGAAGCAGCAAGTGTAATAGCCGCATTTTCTTTAATTTCTGAAATTGCAACAGAATAGTTATTTCCGCTAAGTACAGGATCTGCAACTGTAGCATTAGTAGCTGTTACTGTTGGTGTTTCGTATCCATCTTCTAATGTAAATACTACCGTAGCAGTTTCATTTACTGGGAATTTATTATCATCATCAAGATCAGGAGATACAATAACTATACCTGTTCCTGCATTAACAGTAACATAATTTTGGGGAGATTTCGCTTCGATATGAATTGTCATTTCGCCAGTTACTTCAACTAAAAGAGTATAAACTCCTTCAGAAAGCAAACCTGCTTCATAAGCCTCTCCATTTACAGTTACTTCCGGTACATTATTTGCGTTTTCAAGAGTATAAGTAATAGCAACTGATTCTCCGAATGAAGCTTCTGTTGGCGAAGAAACAATAGTTACTCCTGAACCTGCTGTTGTATTTATAGCATAAGAAGTTGTAGTTTCAACTTTCCAAGCATATTTATTATCATTGGTTCCATAAGTTTTCGCCCAAGTTGGTTGTTCTGCTTCAAAATTGTTAGTCAAAATACGACCACCTGCTGATCTTTGAGTACGGAAATTAAGTTGCATTGTTTCAGTACTATTAGGAGCGTATACGTGACGCATTGTAATATTTTTAGCCTCAGCACTTGTTGCCAAAAGATTAGAAGCATCAAGATAAATATATTCTCCGGTAGCTTTAGAAATAATTTGAGTATATGCTGTATGAGAAGCAAAACCTCCATATACAAATCCGAATAATTGATTTTCATTATCTGCTTTCTCTGCTAAGGAGAATTTTTTTGTTTCAGGATCAATAGACAAATATTTTTCTTCGCCAGTAATTTCCGAATCAAGACTCTTTATATGATACCATTTAATATCTGAAGTAGTTGCACCAGCATCGGAAACTTCAGGATAGAAAGCATCCACCTCTTCCACAGAAACAAATCTCCAAGCTCTTGGATTTGATGTAGTTCCGTTTGCATTTATAGCAGACAGATTACCGCCATCAGTAAGAAGACAGCTAGAATTTGGATTACCCATTCCTATATA
>JAJDGO010000064.1 GCA_030265685.1 Bacteroidales bacterium OttesenSCG-928-M11 | reverse complement strand
GATGTCGCCTCAATTCTTCGAAATGCACTTATAGGCAAGGAGATGACTTCACCTATTTGTTGCTTTTTCTCGATAGACAATGGATACATGTATATATAATTAACAACTTCTCTTCTCAATATTGAATATGGCAAAACATTGCTACCTAGCTCTTTTTTTAATTCCTTCAAATCGTTAAGAGGAAACCCATCCAGATACTCCAACTTGATTGAAAAGTTAATTAATTTAATTGCGTTAGTATTATTGTTTTTAAGTACTTCAGGATATATTTCTTTTAGTTTATTTGTGCCTATACAAGATGTTATTTTTTTTAGAAATTGATGAGTTATATTGCTAGCTAAACTGAAAATAATTTTACGACCTACATCTTGTTGCATGTATTTGTCAATTTCAATATGCTTCTGCTTCTTCCTTTTTTCTTCAAAATAATCATTAATTTGATTGATAACATATTCATTACTTTCTTCAAATGCTTTATAGAAAGAATCGAGGGTTCTTAATCCCAAGAAATAAGTATCTTCAACTAGCTGTTCTTTTTTAATCGCTTTTATACTCGCATAATGATTCTTCAATGCTTGACCTAGTATCTCCATCGTTTTGAATGCGGAGTTTAACTTCGATATCAAATCTATTGCGTCAATGTCATCATCAAGGAGTAAATTATCATCTTTTACTTCATCTTCTATGCTGTTATTATCTAAGGCTTCTAATTGTTCAATTCGATTCTCTTCTACAGTTTTATTTGTTTCAATAATAATATCAGGTATGCCTTCAATCAATTTATTTATAACATTAACATCCTCATCGAATTTAACCTCATTAAAATCAGAGAATTGTTCTTTGGCGACTAAAGATATTTCTTCTAAAATGAAAGGATCTTTGGAATGATGGGTTAAAAATAAAATTATGTTTGCGCACTGAGATTGATATAATCTTCGGCACATTTTTTTTATAAATTGTATTATTTCTTTGTCTTGCAAGTTGTCTGAAAAATATTTTGCTATAAAAAAATAGTAAACATATCTATATTTGAAAGAAACTGAACTGTCATGTCTTTCCAATAAAGAAGCTTCGATTAATATTCCCAAAGTCTCACTCATGTCCATTTTTGTTTTGTAAAGAGAATAGTGTAAGGAATGAAACTCTTCATATTGATCTATTGTGGCTTCATTTATATTCTTTTTAAAAAAATAGAACGACAATTCGGAAAGATAGGTGTAATACTTGTCTATCTCATCGTTTTTCTTAACGATTTTTCCAAGCGAAGATAAAATGAGCATTTGATAATAATGTCCATAGCTACTTTCTTTTAAATCATGTGGAGTTCCTGCTTCAATGGATTGAAGTATTGTCAGTAGGAAGATTGGGTAAGCAGGGATAAAATTAGGACCGATTATCGAATTGATGATTTTTGAACACTCATCATTTTTTTTATACAATTCCTCCTCTTTTATGGTTTCAACTCTCCCTAAAGTATTCCACTTATTAATAAGTTTATGTCTTAATAAATGCCCAAATTCTAAAACTGCATATTGCTGATATTCTGAATAAACACTTTCTGATTCGTCATCAAAAATTTCTTGCATTGTAAACAGATCATTTCCTATTATAAAAATATTCTCAAATGATTTTGTTATATTTTTAATGAGAATATTTTTATACTTGGTATTTAAACCAGCTCTATCAAAGTTGTCAATAATGAGATATATCTTCCCTATGTCTATTTGATCAAACTCCCTCTTTTGATAAGTTTGATATTGTTCTGTAAAATTCTGTTTGACTTCCTTTTTGAAATCTTCAAGACTTGCTGATTTTATTTTACGACCTTTTACGTATATAGGTATATAGCCTTTTTTATGTAAATTATTTATCACAACCTTACATAGTGTCGTCTTCCCTGCCTTCTCGTTACCTATTATAATCGTTTTAGTACTTTTTGTTAAATCGGTTATTACATTTTCAAAATTAAGTGTTCGATCCGACTCTTCCTCTTCTTTTGTTGTTACGACTAATCGCCGAACATTAGGGAACACAAACAAATCATCTAAACTTAATTTTGTTTTTAAAGGGTGAGTAAAATTTGCTCCTATATTGTTTAGGAACTCTGAATGAGATTTGGAAAAATACAGTTTGTCAATATCATTATTTTTTTCTTTTTCTAGTGGATACCATTCTTTTTCTCTTAAAACCGTAACATATTGATTGTTTTGCCATACGTATTCAATGAATTGATATTTTTTCTCCTTAATATCTACAACCATTGTATTAAAACCGCTTATGTCATCCTGACCATCTTCTTGTAAAACTCCACCTTCTATACTAACATAGTGATTGTTATCAAAATCATGCGTTCTTTTTGCAGATGAGACATGCTCATGGCCGCAAAGAACTATATTAGAGGTGTTCTCGATATGAGTCATAAATTCCCTTGCATTATTTGGTCTCAGCCAGTTTCCTCTATGATGAAAAAAGCTAATAACTAGTGCTCCTTCTCTTTTAAAATATGAGTCGTCAATTGCGTGAATGGGATAGAATAAGCTCCCCGGAGTTTCCTTAATTTGTGAGCAATATGCTGTATTGTAAGAATTTATAATCACACTATCATCTCCCTCACTTAGATGATATTGTTTAAACAGAGATGTCGAGAAAGCTGGTGTTAAATTAAACCCTTTACTGAAGGACTCAAAATGCTCCTGTACACTCAAGCACATATTAAGAATACCATCATCAACACTTTCATTTAAGTCCTTTAAAACACTTTTTCTAACACTCTCATTTATGGAAAAATCACAATCATGATTTCCTGGTGTCATAACTATAAAAACCGATTTTTTACTATATTCCTCCAGTTTAATAATAATTTCGGTAAAAAAATCATCGGCGATTTTATATTCTTCTTGTTTTCCCGAAAAAGCGATGTCTCCTGATAATATAATTATTGTTTTTTCAACATCTCTTACCTGATTTTTTAAAGAATTAAACAACTCCTCTTTTTTGCCAAACAAAGAGTTGTACCTCTGATTAAAATGAATATCGCTCAGGTGAATAATTAATAATTTCATAAATATATATTTAATCGTTTTATATTTATTATACGTTGCTATTATTTTACATGTTTTCTAATGACAAACAAACCATCTCAATCTGATACTTTGACAACAACTTATTCTTAAGGTGTTCCACCTTTGCAGCCAATAGTTCAGGTTTAAAATTTTTCTTCTGTCGCTTTACTTCTGCAGCTACTGCTTGGTTTTTCTCCAATTTCAGAGCAACAATATCAATTTCATTCTGATTGCCTTTAGGCTCCCACCATGAGCCAATGGCGCGGTATTGGAAACTTTCTGCAAGCTGCTGTTTGAAATACCTTTCCAACATGATACCGGAATAAGTTGGGTAGTCAGCTTTGATGATAGCCTGTAAACCAACAAAGTTCTTTATCTCTATCAACGAGCGATGGCGGTCAAAGTAGTTGAACCAAAAACGGATAAAATTATCTTGTATTTCGTATCGCACGGCTTGACTTCCTTCTTTAGCCAGTATAGGGCGTTGACGGACGATAATATTATAATCTTCAATCAATCGTTTGATTTGACCACCGATACTCTTATCTCCTAATGCTGCTTCTATTTCGGGTTGCGTATTGATACCGCCCGAAATAGCACTTAGAATAGAGAAATAGGTAGCATAGTTTTTTCCAAACTCTTCTATCAATAGATTTCTTCCCTCATCGGTAAATGGAGAGTTTTCCCGAACCATGAAAGAAATCATTTCATCTATGCTCAATGTAATATTATCACAGAACAACTCAACATACTTAGGGACTCCACCTGTAAAGGTATATAGCGCAAGTAAGTCATCATTGGTGTAACTTGGATTGTAATCACGCATAATTTCTTTCAGCGTGTTTAAATCAAAAGCCGATAATTTGATAATATTGTCCGCTCTGCCGAATAGAGGCTCTTTATTGTTCTGGAATATTTTCTGCATCAGCGAATAAATAGAGCCAGATACTATCAGATTCATTTTGGATTTCTTCCGATAGGTGTCCCAGATATTCTGCATATCGCTGTATACCGATTCATTGATATTGTAGAACTCCTGAAATTCGTCAATAACGAGATTGAACGATTTTTGCGAAGCCAACTCCATTAGATATTGGAACAATGACCGGAAGGTGCGTATTTCTGCAGGAACAAACGTATCAAGCGATTGACTGATGATAGGAATAAACTCTGAACAAAGCGTTGCTTCGCTTTTACGACCAACAAACAAATAGATAGTCGGTAAGCCTTCAACCGACTTCATGATAAGGCTTGTTTTACCAATCCTTCTTCTTCCTGTTACTACAGTCAGACGGGA
>JAJDGO010000063.1 GCA_030265685.1 Bacteroidales bacterium OttesenSCG-928-M11 | reverse complement strand
TAAATTGTTTTGACGCTGATACGATTGAGTTTAGAGAATCTTTCAAAGTCTTGTTATTAAACCGTTCTAATCAGGTTCTAGGAGTTTTCAATGTTTCAGAGGGTGGAATATCTCAAACAGTCGTTGATATTCGTTTGATACTTCAATCTGCAATACTAAGTAATGCAAGCGGGGTTATTTTGGCTCATAATCATCCGTCTGGCAATCTTTCTCCCTCTAGAGAGGATGATATGATTACTAACCGAATTAAATCAGCATGCGAATTGATGAATATATCTGTTTTAGATCATGTTATAATTACTAGTGAAAGATATTACAGTTATGCCGATGAGGGACGGATATAAAACATTTGTGTCTTAGAAAGTTCGCCAAGTTTTTTTTAATGTTGCACAGATGGAACGGCAATAGCCTGCACTTTCTTAGTGTGGGCTTTGTCGTTTTTAGACAAACATTTCTAAAGTGTCATTTTAATAACGTTCGTCATTAAAACGCTACTTCACGAATAAACAAAAGAATCAATATGAAATACGTAATATATTATAGAGTTTCCACCAAGAAACAAGGTCTTTCTGGTTTGGGACTGGAAGCACAGAAAACGATTGTAGAGAATTATGTCAAAAACAATGTAGTTATAGCGGAGTATACCGAAATTGAGACAGGAAAGTCAGCAAATAGACCTGAATTAAATAAGGCTCTAGAATGTTGTAAATCTAGTAATGCGACTTTGATAGTTGCAAAGTTAGATAGGTTAGCTCGCAATCTGCATTTTATTACAAGTCTGCAAAATTCCAATGTTGATTTTATTGCTTGTGATATGCCAACGGCAAATAGATTAACGATTCATATTATTGCAGCTATTGCCGAAAATGAAGCTCAATTAATCAGCCAACGGACAAAACAGGCTTTAGCAGAGAAAAAGAAGCAAGGAGTAAAATTAGGCAATCCAAAAAACAATGGACTAACCGAAGATTCTATTTCTAGAGGGAGAACGATCCGAAAAGAAAATGCTTTGAATAATGAAGCTAACAGGAAAGCAGGGACTTTAATTCTTTCCATGCGAAATAATGGTAGTAAATGGAGTGAGATAGTAAGGCAATTAAATAGTAGCGGATTTAGGACAAGACGAGGTTGTTTGTTTGATACTACAACTAGTAAAAGGCTGTATGAAAGATACAAAGTTATAACAACTAACTAGAGGGAAAAGAAAAAAGGATTATCTTTGTCGTAATTCTTTCGGTCAAAGCGTTGGCTAAAAGAAGGACATACGATTACGAAAGTGTTTAAGATATTATTCTTGTTTCAGAAAATCGCCAATTTTTCAAAGTTACACAGGATTAATAGACAACAAACACTTGCGTTCTATTTGTATATAAGTACTTTATATATAAAAGAGCGCAGGACGTTGTTTATTTGTGTAACTGGGTGTTTGGCGATACCTTCTGAGACAGATAAGACTTAATGTTCCTGCGCTTTCTTATTTTAAAATAATTCGTCTTTTGAGGGAGCGGAAAGGCAAGATAAATACAAATAGATTATGGGAAATAAATTACTTTTCAAAGCAATGGCAGTCATCGTTTGTTTATTGCTTCAATTCAATTTGCAAGCAAAGACTATCCACTATGTAAAAGCGGACGGAACAGGAAATGGTACATCTTGGGACAACGCTTCCGGAAGCATTCAAAACATGATTGCCAAAGCAGAAGCAGGAGATGAAGTTTGGGTGGCTAAGGGAACTTACTATCCTACTTTGGAATTAGAAGCAAGAGATGAACGCTCAAAAACATTTTTACTAAAAGACGGTGTAAGTCTATATGGTGGATTTTCGGGAAATGAAACAAATATTGATAGTAGAAAAAAATCAGATTTGGATGAAAATGGAACTATTGAAGCATGGGAGTTTACTAATGAAACTATTCTAAGCGGAAATATTGATGGAGTTGAAGATGTTTGGACGAAAACAGAAGGTTCAAATTATTGGTATTGGAAAATTTCTGGAAATTCAGGTAATTGTTATCGTGTTGTAACTTGTAATGAAGAATTTTCGAGTCTAACATTTTTTGATGGATTTACTGTCATGGGAGGGAGTAACTCTAAAGATAAAGAAAGTGGAGGACTAAAAGCTGAAGGAGAAATTATTATTACAAATTGTACCATCAAAGAAAACTATTCTTCTTATCATTATTCTAGTGGTGGTGGAATATACAATAACGGAGGAACCATAACAAATTGTTCTGTTAGCGGGAATTACTCATATTCCTTTTGGGATTCTTATGGTGGTGGAATATATAATAATGGCGGAACTATAACAAATTGCATGATTCGTGAAAATTATTCATACTCTACTACAAATGATTCTTATGGTGGCGGGATATACAATAATGAAGGAACGATAACAGATTGCACCATTAGTGGAAATTGTTCATCATCTTTTTCCTATAATTTTCCTTATTCCTATGGAGGAGGAATATACAATAATGGCGGAACTGTGACAGATTGTACTGTCAATGGAAATTTTTCTTATGCTTATTATAGTTCGTCATATACTTATTCCTATTCTTATGGAGGAGGAATATGTAATATCGAAGGAACTGTTACAAATTGTATAATAAATGAAAATTCTTCTTATGCTTATGCACTTGGGAATAATAATGCTTCTTATGGTGGAGGACTGTATAATGGCAAAGGAGGAATCACAACAAATTGTATCGTTAGCGGAAATTATAATAACTCTTTTGGCAATGGGGTATATAATAAAGGAGGAATAATAGCTACTTGCTTAGTTATGGGAGATTTATATGTTATATCTAGCGGTCCATCTATGGATATAGGTTATGTTTATTTTTGTACAGTGGTTGATGGCTCAATTTCTGGACGTTCGTATAATTGTATTGCCGACTATTCTGAATTGAATGAAGATTATACACTAAAAGAAGGTTCGTCCTATATTAACTCAGGAAATATTACAGATATTCCAGAAGATATATTAAATGGAATAGATATGGCAGGAAATCCTCGTGTTTTACTTGGAAAGCCTGATGCTGGTATCTATGAATATATTATGCCAACAGTAACACTCCCCTTTGTTGAAACATTCTCTTATTGTACGGATTTCTATGGAAGTTATTATATGTATGGTTCTCCAACAATTAATGGAGGAAATACTATGAAATGGAAAATCGACAATCAAAAGGCAGTATTTGATTACAATGCAGTTACTGCAAACAAGGAGTATTCCGAAATATTCTTTTCCTATCTTTTGGATGGGAAAGAAAAAAGCTCAGTTCTATTAAAATATGATATGAATTTTGAAGCTTATGGAGGAATAACTACAGCAACTTCCATAGAACAATTATCTGTTGAATATTCTTTGGATTTAGAAACTTGGGAAGAAATAGCAAATTATACAAATGCAAATGGGGATATTGCAAATAAAACTTATCAGCATGATATTAGCAATAAAGTGGCAGGAAAAGAATTTTATATCCGCTTTCGTGCGCATGGACAAAATGTTAGTGTGATAGAAAAATGGGAGATTGATAATATAATCGTCAAATCTGCGGGAGATTCAGACCCTACGAGAATAAATACTATCAACAATGAGAATATCTCTATTCAATCCATTTCAAACGGTATTGCTTTTGAAGCAAAAGAACAAATACCTGTGTCTATATTCAATATTTCAGGACAGAAAGTATATGAATCTGTCATTAATGGATATGAAGAAATATATTTGAATAAGGGAGTTTATATTGTGAGAGTAAATAATGAGAGTCAAAAAATAATTGTGAGATAGCTATGGAAAAAGGAGATATTGTATGGGCTATGGATAAAACGAAACACTATCATCCCATTGTATTTTTAGAAAAAATAGATGAATATAGTTTTAAAGCTTGTATTCTAAGTACCAAAGATGTAAATGGAAACCTAAAAATGCAATCTAATTTTATTCGTGTCAATGATGAGAATGGATGTAAATATGATTTTCAATATAACGATACGTATCTTGTAAGTATTTATTCATTCGTGAAAATGAACGATTGGATTGCAGGTGCTAAGATTGTAGGAAAATTGAGTGATGACGGAATAAAATTTGCAGAAGCAAACACTCCAAATATTCCAATCTTATGTCCTATTAAAATACAGGAATTTGTGAAATAGCTTGACTGAAATAAAGTAACGGCAGACCATCACACGGTTTGCCGTTTTACTAGAATAGAGAAAATTAAATTAATTATTAACTGAATGCTCTGTGTTCTCAAGTGTGTTCTCCAAAATAAAATAACTGCATAAAAAGAGGTGCCATAGCTCAGTTGGTAAGCCTTAGAAAGCGAGTTTACGAGCTTTTTGAGGCTGAAAGGAGCAACGGACTGAAAATCCGTGTGTCCCTAGTTCGATTCTTGGTGGCACCACAAAGCAAAATTCGTAAAACGTTGTAACTGTAAAGGT
>JAJDGO010000062.1 GCA_030265685.1 Bacteroidales bacterium OttesenSCG-928-M11 | reverse complement strand
AAATAACCAACATTAACTCCGACGGATAAACAGTCAAAAAGGTCGTAAGATAAACTAGTATAAAATTTACTTAATCCTCCGGATCCATAATATTCTTCATAAGCTGCACCACTTGTGTTTTTAAGGGAGTCAGTTCCTCCATAATCATATCCAACATATGAAACGGGTTCTATTCCTATTCCCATTCCTAAATCTTTACTTAAAGGAAATTGCATTGCTAAATATTCGAATCCTGCATTTTCTTTTTGTGTTCTTCCTGATTCGTCTTTGTACCAAGACAATTGTCCCATTAAACCGAAATCAAACATGAATGTCATCGAGTCGATTGCAGAATACGATGCAGGGTTAAGAGGGTTAATTGATTTAGAATCACGTAATCCAATTCCAATTCCTCCCATTGCCCGTTGATTTCCAAATGCATTTTCGGCCAATTTTCCGTATCCATAGCGAGTATAAGGTGAGTTCGTATTATTCTGAGCTTGTATAGCAAAGGGCAGAATCGCTAATAATGCGACAAGAACTTGTATTTTTAGTTTATGCATATTGATAGATTAATATATCATTCAATCCTTTTAGGACGAGATTTACGTCTGCAAAGATGCGGTTTTTTAATTTGTCGGCAAAATAAATGGAATGTCCACCTGTTAAAAAAGCCAAAACATTATGTTTTTTTATGTATTCCTCCACGTATGAATCCATTTCTCGAATAATTCCACAAACAACGCCTGATCTTATCGCTGTTTCTGTATTGTATCCGAGTTCTGAAATATCCCCTTCTTCGTCTAACATTGGAAGTTTTTTTGTAAACATATGCAAAGATCGAAAACGAGCTGTCATACCAGGAGATATATTTCCTCCTTTATATACTCCGTCTGAATTGACGAAGTCGTAAGTTATTGCCGTTCCGGCATCAATAATTAGTAAATTTCTTTTAGGAAAACGGGTGTATGCTCCTACAACTGCAGCTATGCGATCTTTTCCTAAAGTGTGCGGGGTTTGATATTCCGACCTGATTGGAAGCTTAGTGTGTTCGTCTAATTCGATAAAGAAAGGGATTTTTTCTTTTAATATATCAATGACCTCTTTTTCGATTTCACCGACAGAACATAATATCCCATTCTGTGGAGTATATTTATCCAACAAAAAGATTAGATCTTTAGCCGTTAATGGTTTGAAACGGATGGTTTCTATTAATATATTATTTTCAAATAGGGCGACTTTAGACGATGTGTTCCCTTGATCTATAACTATATTCACTTCTTTTTGTGTAGAGTTGGGTGATAAAGATAAGTCTTAAATAGATATTGTCAAAAACAACTAGATCCATCCCAGCAATGAGTACAAAGATCTTCTTTAGGTAATCCAATTGATTCGACTAAGTTTTCCAAACTGTTAAATTTAAGAGTCGTGATGTTAAGCTCTTTACGTATTTCTTCTACCATTCGAAGATATTGAGGTGAATCTGTCTTTTGATACAATTCAAGATCTTTTGCATCATCACCTTCTAATCGCTTGATAATTCTACGAGTAATCAATTCTAAATGGGATTTGGAGGCTGTGAAGTTTAGATATTGACAAGCGTGTAATAGGGGAGGACAAGCAATTCGCATATGAACTTCTTTAGCTCCATAGTTATATAGGATGTTAACGTTGTCGCGTAGCTGTGTTCCTCGAACAATAGAGTCATCGCAGAATATAATTCGCTGATTCTTCAATAGAGATTTATTAGGAATCAGTTTCATTTTAGCAATAAATTCTCTATGTTCTTGGTGCGAAGGGGTAAAACTTCTTGGCCAAGTAGGGGTATATTTAATAAAAGCTCTTTTATAAGGAACTCCTTTTCCGACAGCATATCCTAAAGCATGCCCAACTCCCGAGTCTGGAATCCCAGCAACGAAGTCAACTTGCAAATCATCTTCTTTGGCCATTTTACATCCGCCTTTGTAGCGTATAATATCTACGTTTAATCCTTCGTATTCAGATACGGGATAGCCATAATATACCCATAAAAAAGAGCATATTTGTTTCTTTTTGTTAGGTTTGCGGATTTGTTGAAATCCATCGGCGGTTATTTCAACTATTTCTCCGGGTCCAAGATTATAAATGATTTCATAACCTAGATTCGGATAGCCACAAGGTTCATTTGAAACACAATAAGCATTGTCTTTTTTTCCAATAATAACAGGAATTCGTCCTAATTTATCACGAGCGGTGATGATTTTGTCGGCTGTTAGAATAAGTAAAGTGCAGGAGCCTTTTATTGAGTTGAATACGTTTTCTATTCCTTCTGCGAATGTGTTCCCTTGATTGATCAATAGAGCAACTAATTCTGTTGGATTTGTTTGTCCGGAGCTTAATTCGGAAAAATGATTTCCTTCGTCAATCAGTTTTTTCTCCAACTCAACCATATTAACAATCTTAGCTACCGTAACAACTGCAAATTTTCCCAAATGAGAGTTCATTACTATTGGTTGCGGATCTGTATCGCTGATAATTCCAATGCCCGATTTTCCTGCGAATTTTCCTAATTCTCCTTCGAATTTGTTACGGAAATAGGCATTTTCCAGATTGTGAATAGATCTTTGTAGGTTAGTTCCTGTCCATGTGGCAAGACCGCCCCTTTTAGTTCCCATGTGTGAGTTATAGTCTGTTCCGTAGAAAAGATCATTGATGCACTCTTCTTTTGATATTGTTCCGAAAAAACCGCCCATAGTTTGATGTGAATTGAGAATTAAATTATTTTGGGTGATTTTCATCACCCAAATAATTTAATTCGTAAATATATTGCTTTTAGATTGATCTTTCAATCTGAAGTGTTTTTGTTGGTTGGTCGCATACTTCCGTTGGACCAAAGTATTGAATAGGACCCGGATAAACATAGTCTGTATTAAGCGCCCAACTTTCTCTATTTTTAGCAAATAACTTGAATGGTTTACCATTAAGATCTACTAATGCTTTCTGAATTACTGGCTTCATTTTGCCATGACGACATTCCATATTCATCATCATTGTGATAGGAACTCCGCCTGCAATCCATTCAGCTGCAGGCGCTGTTGTGTTACGAACTGAAGACATATAACCTGTTTTTCCTGCTCCAATTAAGCCAGCTGCAGTATAACCTAATGAATAACAATAGTCAGCGTCGTAATTTGAAGGGGCTGCGCAACGTCCTTCATATCCGAAAAAGTGAACTTGAGAGGCAAATTTACCCACAAATTTACCTTCTTTTGCCATTTCGTCCAAACGATTGCTAACCATTTCTGCAAGAAGTTTTTCTGTTTCTATCAATGATACTTGAACGTTTCCGTGAGGGTCTCTGTCCAAAGTTAATTGACGGGCAACAGTTTCAGGTAAACTTGCATAAATTTTCGAATTAACCGGAGTTAATTTGTCTATAATATGAGCTCTTTGAGCAGAACGTTTAATGCGTTTGAATTCATCTTCGTGATGAGCCAAATAATTATTTAATTCAGCAATCAAATTTTTCATTGCCGGAATAAATTCAATTAAGCCTTCAGGAATAAGAACTGTACCAAAGTTTTGTCCGTTAGCTGCGCGTTGAGCAACTATATCAGCGATGTAATTAACTACATCATCCAAAGAGAAGTTTTTTGCTTCAATTTCTTCCGAAATGATTGCGATATTAGGTTGTACTTGTAATGCACATTCTAAAGCTATATGTGAAGCCGAACGTCCCATTAATTTGATAAAGTGCCAATATTTACGGGCTGAGTTGCAATCGCGTTGAATATTACCTATAACTTCGGAATAAACTTTACAAGCAGTGTCAAAACCAAAAGAAGTTTCGATCATTTCATTCTTTAAGTCTCCATCAATTGTTTTAGGACATCCAATAACTTGTACGTCTGCTCCTATCTGAGCATAATATTCAGCCAATACACAAGCATTAGTATTCGAATCATCTCCGCCTATAATAACCAATGCTTTAATGTTTAATTTTTTTAGAATTTCAAGACCTTTGTCGAATTGCCAAGTTTCTTCCAGCTTGGTACGTCCTGATCCTATGATGTCAAAACCTCCTGTGTTTCTATATTCATCAATAATGTCAGCCGTTAATTCAGTATAATTGTGATCAACTAATCCTCCAGGTCCTAAAATGAAACCATAAAGACGACTATCTTGATTCATGTTTTTTATGCCATCAAATATACCAGCGATTACATTATGTCCTCCGGGAGCTTGACCTCCTGATAATATAACACCAACATTAATTGGAGTATATTCCGGTCTATTTGTTCCTTCTACAAATTTAATTAGAGGCATTCCATAAGTATTAGGGAAAAGTTGCTTTACTTCATCTTGATTAGCAACAGACTGAGTCGGAGCTCCTTCTTGTATTTCTACAATACTTGTTAAAACATTAGGAACTTTGGGCTTATAAGCCGCGCGAGCAATTTGTAATGCACTTTTAGTCATCTTATTTATCGTTTATAGTTTCAATGAAGCTGCAAAGGTACAAAAAATATAATAACATAAATCCAAAAA
>JAJDGO010000061.1 GCA_030265685.1 Bacteroidales bacterium OttesenSCG-928-M11 | reverse complement strand
GATTTCTCTTGTTATTACCAACTATAATATTGGCGGAAAAGAAAAATCAAGTAATCATAGGAAACGCTCGTTTTACCTTTATTGCGCCCGAATTGGTTCGATTAGAATATGCAATGGATGGCAAGTTCTTGGATAACTTCACTCTTTTTGCTCAAAACCGGGATAGCGACTTTGATGACATTACGGTAGAAGAAAAATCAAATAATCGTTATACAATATCTACTTCCCGTATGCGCATAGAATTTTATAACGATGGTTTTCCGTTCGGACAAATGAATTTGCGTATTTATTATGATCATGAACAAAAAGAGAGAATGTGGTACATGGCAAGCAAACAAAGACGCAATTTGCTCGGGACAGTTACTACTTTAGATGATGTAAGTAAACCTATCCCTTTGTCGGAAGGCTTGCTTAGTCGCGACGGTTGGTATGCTATTCATGATACAAATAAAGATGTATTGATCGATGATTGGCTACAACCTCGTCACAAAGATCATATTCTAGATGTCTATCTCTTTATTTATGGAGACGACTACAAAACTGCCTTGAAATTATTACAAAAAGTAAGTGGTCAAGTTCCTATGACTCGTAAGTATGTTCATGGTTCTTGGTATTGCCGTTGGTGGAATTATACGGCAGAAGATTACATGCAAATTGTCCAAGAATACAAAGAACATGACTTCCCTATTGATATTTTAGTCTTCGATATGGGCTGGCACACACAGAAAGAAGCAGTAACAGGTACGGGACATGCAGGTAATAGAGGGTGGACTGGTTATACCTGGAATAGAGAGTTAATTGATAATCCCGCCAAGTTAATTGCCGACTTGAAAGCAGATCAAGTAAATGTTGTTTTAAACGAACACCCACATGATGGTATTCGGGCTCACGAAGAGATGTATTCGGAGTTTATGCTAGCGATGGGAGAGGATATAACCGATAGAAAAGAAGTAGTTTTTGATGCCGGAAATAGGAAATATATGGACAACTTTATGAAGTATGCGCACAAAGAATCGGATGATATGGGCGCAGCCTTTTGGTGGTTAGACTGGCAACAAGATTATGTCTACCCGATTGTAAGGGGAACTACAACAAATCATATTCCTTGGTTGAATCACATTTACTATAACTACTCTCAACAAAATAATTTACGTGGAGCAGGTTTTAGTCGTTGGGGCGGATGGGGAGATCATCGCCATCCAATTCAGTTTTCCGGAGATGCAGTTGGAAGCTGGGATATGTTGAAGTTTGAAATAGAGTTGACCACAGTTAGTGGTAATGTTGGGTGTTTTTATTGGGCACATGACATCGGAGGATTTTATAAAGGCGATGATGCAGAACTATATTCTCGTTGGACTCAGTTTGGTCTTTTAAATTCTTCTTTGAGGATTCACTCCGTGTTTGACGAGAAGTTGGATCGTCGTCCTTGGTTATGGGGCGAAGAAGCTACGGAATCTATGAGAAAGATTTACCATTTGCGTTCTCAAATTATGCCTTATATTTATTCTTCGGTTTGGCAATGTCACCAAGATATGCTTCCACTTAATAGGGCAATGTATATAGAATATCCGAAAGAGGAAGAAGCTTACAAAAATCCTCAACAGTTTTTGTTCGGAGACTTGTTGATTGGAGCCCCGATTACAGTAGCAGGAGAAGGAAAAGATAAGATTGCTTGTCAAGATGTTTGGCTGCCGGAGGGAGACATTTGGTACAACTTCTTTACAGGCAAGGCGAATGCCGGTGGACAAATACTGAAAGAGTGCTGCGATTTGTATACTTTCCCGTTGTACATTAAGGGTGGTTATCCATTTCCGATGCAACCTTATACCCAAAGAATGGCTTCTTCTGATCTTACGGAGTTAATAGTTCGTTGTTATCCTGGTCGAGATGGCGATAATAATACTTATATTTTATATGAAGATGATGGATTGACACGAGATTATGAGCGCGGCGAACAAGCTTTTACTCGTATGGAGTATAAGAAAGAAAATGAAATCACCGAAGTTATAATTCATCCGACAGAAGGTTCTTATAAAGGGCAGGTGAAAAAGAGGGCTTATTCGTTTGAACTTCCTGCCGAATCTCGCAACATTCAGCCTACTGTGAATGGAAAGAAAGCAAAAGCTACCTTTAATGAAGACATAAAAGGCTATGTTGTAAAAGTAGCTCCTCAAGATATTTCAAAGAAAATTGTTCTTCGTTTTTGAAAAAAAGAAAAAGATATGGCATTGTTAGAAGTTTGTTGTTCGTCGATAGAATCTGCTTTGATTGCTCAAAAAGCAGGAGCGGATAGAATTGAATTTTGTTACGATTTGTCGGTCGGAGGAATAACTCCGGATTTGGAAGAAATATTGAAACTTCGTCAATTACTTACTATTCCTCTCAATGTTTTAGTTCGTCCCAGAGCAGGGAACTTTGTATATTCCGAAGAAGAATTTAATATTATGCTTACAACAATATCGTATTTAGGTACAATTGCTTGCGATGGAGTTGTAATCGGTGTATTAAATAACGACACAACAATTGACACTTTTCGAATGAAACAACTGATTGACGAGGCTCGTCGTTGTTCTTTATCCGTAACATTTCACCGCGCGATAGATGAAACACAAGATATTTTCAAAGCATTAGAAGATGTTGTCTCATTAAATTGCGATCGTATTCTTACTTCCGGAGGTTTTGTTTCCGCAGAAAAAGGATCTTTTGTCTTAAAACAACTTAATCGGCAGGCAAATGAAAGGATTATTATTATGCCGGGAGCAGGTGTTTCTCCCGAGAATATAAAACAAATTCTTGAAGAAACAGGATGTGTAGAAATTCATGGAAGCTTTCAGGGATCGGAAGATAAAATTAAAAAAGCACGTTCTCTTATTAGTTGATTCCAAGAGACGCGAATTGTTCTTGGGCTCGACTAATTTATAAGATTTAAATAGCCGAAGTATTAATAAAAAGCCGACCTTAGAGATAAGGTCGGCTTTGTTTGTGTAAGTTTCGGCTTACAATTATTGTCGAATGATTTTATTTAGAGAATAGTTTCTTTAAGCGGCTTACTGCCTCTATTGTATTTTCTCTGTTGCCAAAAGCAGTAAATCGGAAAAATCCTTCGCCTGCCGTTCCAAAACCAGAGCCCGGCGTTCCAACTATTTGAGCTTCGTTTAAGACAAGATCAAAGAACTCCCACGAAGTTAAGTTATTTGGTGTCTTAACCCAAATATAAGGTGCGTTGATTCCTCCATAAACTGTGATGCCTAAACTTTCTATTTCCTCTTTAATGATACGGGCATTTTCTTTATAATATGCTATTACTTCGTGTATTTGTTTTTGTCCTTCGGGAGTATAAACAGCTTCTGCTCCTCGTTGAACAATATAAGCCGTGCCATTAAATTTAGTAGATTGACGACGTTTCCACATAGCATTCAAAGAAATTACTTCTCCTTTGGAAGTAAGAGTGGTTAATTCTTCCGGAACAACTGTATATCCGCATCGCATTCCGGTAAAACCTGCCGTTTTTGAAAAGCTACGAAATTCGATCGCACACTTTTTTGCTCCATCTATCTCATAAATCGAGTGAGGAACATTGGGTTGTGAGATAAAAGCTTCGTATGCTGCGTCGAACAAAATTAATGACTTGTGTTCTAAAGCATAATCAACCCACTTTTTTAGTTGATCTTTCGATAGAACTGTTCCTGTAGGATTGTTCGGATAACAAAGATAAATAACATCGGCAGTCTTTTTTGGGAATGAAGGAACAAAATCATTCTCCGGAGTACATGGTAAAAGTTCGATTTCCCGGCCTGCCATTTTGTTTGTATCTACATAAACTGGGTAAGCAGGATCAGTAATTGCGATGTAGTTATCCTTTCCTAATATGTCACCTATATTACCAGTATCGCTTTTTGCGCCGTCGGATACAAAAATTTCGCTTGTTTTTAGTTGAACTCCTCGTTCAAGGAAGTCATGTTTTAGAATAGCTTGAACCAAAAAGTCGTATCCGAAGTCGGGAGCATAGCCGCGCAATGTTTCGGCCTTTGACATTTCGGCCGTAGCTTTATTAATAGCTTCGATAACTGCTGGGACAATTGGCTGAGTTACATCGCCTATTCCCAAGCTTATTACGTTCTTGTCGGGATGGGCGGCTTTGTATTCTCTAACTCTTCTTGCTACTTCGGCAAATAAATAGTTGTTGCCGATCTCTGTGTAGTGTTCGTTAATCTTTATCATATTCTAATTGTTTATTATAATTCTATTTCTCCGTTAAATACTTCGACAGCTTCGCCGGTCATAAAGACATGATTGGTAGCTTCGTCCCATTCTATTTCCAAATCTCCTCCAAGCAGATGGATAGTTGCTTTACGATCGAGTTTATTATTAAGCACACATGCCACTAAAGTAGCACAAGCTCCGGTTCCGCAAGCTTGAGTTTCTCCACTTCCTCTTTCCCAAACGCGCATATATGCATGATTCCGATCAATTATTTCGACAAATTCGACATTTACTTTTTCCGGAAACAAGGAATGATGCTCTATTTTTTTGCCAATAGTT
>JAJDGO010000060.1 GCA_030265685.1 Bacteroidales bacterium OttesenSCG-928-M11 | reverse complement strand
ATGCCGATTCGTTGTCTACGTTCATGTTGAATTTATCCAGATTTTCCGCTATATATCCATTTGGAATTTGAATGTTAATTTCATAAGAGTAAGTAGCTTCGTAAGGACGATATATATTGGCGGTGCGTTCTCTTTTATCTTCGTCTAAAGTTATTTGAGACGAGATCAATTTTCCTGCATCAAAGATAAGATTGTTCCCTGCTCGTTTAACCAAATCATCGATCGTGTATTTTACATTATATATAAAAGTACTATCGTTTGGAGCTATACCGAAAGAAAGTATTTTATATCCTTTTACCTCTTTGGGTTTAATGTCATGATAACTTTCTATTTCTATTTTTGTTTCTTCTTCGATGTCTTTTTCTACCTTTTGGATATTCGCATTGTATATATTGAGTGATTCCTGATCATTTTTACTTATTATATCTTCTTTAATTGTATATGTCCCAAGCCATTTTGATTTTTCATCATACCAATTTGCCCGATGTATAAGAGATAGATAATCTCCATTCTTTTGATGCCCGGATAGTGTGACGGTACGGTCAATCTCTAATAAATTATCTTCATTAATGATAATGTCTAAATTTATTTTCATCACGTTTTGATCTTCTTTACTTTTTGGTAGAGTTATTTTGGACCGTTCGCCATCAAAACCGAGTACTCTATTTGTACTAAGTTTATTTGTTGAAACTAAAAATGCAGTTTCTCCTTCACATTCCGAAAGAGTATTCCCAATCATATAGCGATGACTAGGAGGTGCAAAAATCTGAGAATAGTCATTGGCAATAAGCATTAGATTAAAGTCATCGGCATCCATTATGTCTTCTGCTCTGGGGCCATAACGATCTGTGACAAACGCAATCTTATTTTCTATCTTAAAATCTTTAAACAGATTAAATAATGTTGCAACATAACTATATGGAGATATTCTTTTGGCGAATATTACCTGCTGACGTAATGATTCGTCGATGTATTGGGCGATCTCTTTTTTGCTTGCTTTCGGATTTCTCGCTATAAATTTTTTTGTTTCTTTTTTTATTTCTCTTGTAGGATATTGTAAAGCAATAGATAACCAACCCATTGCATCGTTAAGAATTACGTCGATAGGTAAGTTTTCGTATACTCCCGATTTTCTATAACTTGCCGGTTTGTATATGTCTTTGTTGTTGTTAAATAAAATAGATAGTCGTATAAAAGGAACTTCGCGGGGTATAGAAATCCACCAATTATCTGTCTGCTTTGGATTGTCAATTTTTTTTGCATCCAAAACAATATCATTCTGTTCGTTTGTTGATACAGTAAACTTAGGAGCTCCATTATAAGAATGGTATTCGGTGGTTAATTTATTATCTATTTCGCAATGAATAGAATGAGATAATACCGGATACTTACTTTTGAATGTATAATACTGTTGAGGTATATTCATATAATTAATATTGCCATCTTCTTGAATGAAATAATCAAGTATGTCACCGATTTGCAAATCTGAAATGGCTAGTTTTTTATGAACTTCATCTTTATCCCCTTTTTCAGAAGTAATAATTGCTTCGTCAATATCCACTTCTTTTATACTTCCATCCGGTTTGATGATTCGAGCCCCGACAATCATTGTCATTTTTGAAGAAAAATATCCGATCTTTATATTTTCATTTTCGATATATTCGATCGTTCCAAATTCGTCGAGAGCTACCTTGTCGTTTATTTTCACTAAGTAACGCGAGAAATTGGTATAGAATAGTTTCTTATTTCTATCACGGTTGAGAACAGTTTTATTAGCGTATCCTGATTTCAATTTTCCGACTGTATATATTTCTTCTTTTTTCGCTATTATTACAGCCGACTCATTGTTGTATTTTTCAGGTATTGTGTAGTTTTTGAAGTCAGGGTCGTTCAATTCCCAAATCTTTTGTCTTACTCTTTGTGCTTGTGATCTGCTGACATTGGCAAATATATTATTCGAAATAACCAAAGTTAAGCATATTAAAAGAAAATATTTATTTTTCATTAGAAGTTGTTTTTGTTAGTATTATTTGTTCTAAGTAATTTCTTTTTAATTTTTCGATGTCATTATTCCATTCGAAAAAATTTTCTTTTAAGATAAGAGGCTCTTTTATATTGATTTCGCTTTTGTATGTCAACTTATTATCATCGATGAAATAGCTGATTCTAAATTCGTAATTGTCTTTTATGATAGAAAAATTGTCGGGAATATGTGATACTTCATAATTGTTAGGGATATTTAAAATTATTTCCCTAACATGGTGGCGTTTATAAGACATCAATAAGTTGTGCTTTCGTTCCTTTATATCAATGATGTGGGTCATTAAGTCTTTAATCGGATTCAAATCAAGAAAATATTCATTGTCTAATTTTTTAATTCCGGACTGTCTTTTTATCGTATAAGAAATAGAAGTTATTTTAGATTGGGAATTTTCATCCTCTAATTTAATATCTGATGCTGTATCCAAAACGTTTTCATTTTCTAAGAAAGACTTGATCACTCCTTCCAATTTGTGTTTTGGTGTATATTTTATTGCTGATACAATAATTTGTTTTGATTCTCCTTTGAATGTATTACATGCCTTCCCTTCCAATATATCTCCGCGTATATTTAATTCACAATATAAACTATCAGTATTTTGTTGAGATGAATATTCCGGGATTCGATCTATAATAAAATTATCTCCGTTTTCTATCATAATTTGTCTTCCTTGTATGGTTTGTGGATATTCTCCTAAAGGCATATATTCGACTGTGGGATCAAGGAAGTAAATTTGGTCATTGTGAAAAAGAGTACATATTATATGATTGTCTGTGGCAAGAGTTGGAGACGTGTAGTCGTAAGCAATATGATTTGTTCCTATCCAAGTTAATCGGGCATCAAATCCCTCTGCTTTTAGTAAAGCTGTTACTAAATTAGCCATTCCTTTACAATCTCCATATTTTTTACGTAAAACCTCTTGAGCATAATCCGGTTTGAATCCGGCTATACCATCTTCAAATGCAATGTATCTGATATTTTCTTGTACCCAAGAGTAAATTGCTTTGATTTTATCAAGATCATTATTACAATCTTTTATAATTTCTTTTGCCTTGCTGGAAATAATTGCCACATCATTATTTACTTGATTGATGATGCTTCGATACCAGTCATATAAATCACTTAGAGTTTCAAAATAAGTTATTTTTTCTCCATTTATTTCGGCTGATTTATTTAAAATTAATAAATGCGGATATATAAAAGAATGTCCCTGCATGTTTTTTTCAAATTTCATAGCAGGTTCATTTTCTATTATATAAGTATATGTATAATGTTTGTTTTTCTGATCTATATCGACGGACTTGTTTATGTTTCCTTTGAAATTATATTCATTAAACTCAACATTCATCCATGAGGGAACAATGATTTGTACAGTTTTCTTTTCAATGTATTCAGGTTCTTCTAAATATATGGAAGTAAAGTAGCGAGGATTTTTATATGTTTTTTCAATTTCAACAGAAATTTTTTTCCCGATTTTATCAAAAGGTAGATCAATATAACAAATCTTAGCATCAGAATAAAAAATGCCATCGCTTTTATGCATTGTGTGCCTGGGTTTTATTCCTTTTACTCCAGTCACTTTTACGTTGTCTATTGATGACTCGTTATCATACATTTCATACGTAGTCAAATTTCCTATTCTCTTTGTATTTATGTAATTAGTCTTAAATTTAGCTTTGATAACGACTTGATTGTCTACTAGGGTATATTCGTAAATTTCTTTTTTGTCAGCAATGATAAAGTTGTCATCTTTATTATTATTGTTTTGTGCAGAAAGCAGTAACGAAATGAATAGAAATAAGATTATAAGGGTAGATTTGTAGCAGATGGTCATAATGTTATATTAAAATGATAGTGCAAAGATAAGATTATAAGGGTAGGCTCGAAAAATTATTCGATATTATATTTCAATACTTATTGCAGCTTCTTTTATTTCCCCTTCAATCGGAGGTCTTTGTTTAGCTATGCGAAGCTTAATGTTTTGTATGGTAGGAAATTCTTTTTTTAAGCGCTTAATGATACGTCCGGCAATATGCTCTAATAATTTGGATGGGATTTCCATTTCTTTTTTAATTAATTCATAAATCAAGGCATAATTAATTGTATCTTCTAAATTGTCAGACTCCATTGCTTTCGTAATGTCAACTCTTAATTCAATATCGAGAATATAAGTGTTCCCAATAATTCTTTCTTGTTCCATCACTCCATGGTAGGAAAAAAACTTTATCTGTTTTAGTTCGATTTGTTGCATCTTCTTTCTGTTTGTTTTATGCAAAATTAAGTATTTATTTGATAGTTAACAAAGTATTTTTAATTTTGTACTCATAATAGATATTACAATGAAAACGAAAGAAATGCAAATCTCAAGGCTTGCACATAATATTATGGGAGCCGGAACAATTGTTAAAGGTGAAATATCAACGTCCGAAGACTTTCGTATTGATGGTATTATAGAAGGTAATGTTATATGTAAAGGTAAAGTTGTACTTGGACCTCAAGCTTCTATTACTGGAAATATTACATGTTCAGAAGCTGATTTGATGGGGAAAATGAATGGTAATTTGGATGTACAAGGTAAACTTATCTTTCGTTCTTCTTTAATTTTGAATGGAGATTTGAGTGTTCAGAAATTAGAGATCGAGCCGGGAGCT
>JAJDGO010000006.1 GCA_030265685.1 Bacteroidales bacterium OttesenSCG-928-M11 | reverse complement strand
AGTACAACGACTTCAGGAGGAACTAAAAACCGTACGTGCAACAGACTTGAAGCGGATACAAGAACTGGAACGGGAAATCAAGACCCTTAGAAACATAATGTATGGATACATCGTCCAGATCGATTCGCTCAACCGGATCAACGAACAATTGGTTAAAGAAAATCAACAAGTCAGACGACAGCATCAACAAGCTACACAGACGATAACTCAACTTACACAAGTGAAAGAACAATTGGAAGAAACCGTCGTAATCGCTTCTAAACTAAAAGCAAGTGCTATCTCGGTGCGAGGGCTCAATAAGAAAAACAAAGAGAAAACAAAGATTAAAGACTTAGTACGACTTGAGTTTCAGTTTACTATCAACGAAAATGTTACGGTAGAACCGGGTATGAAAACCATTTATATCCGAATCTTAAAACCCGACGAGGATATACTCCTCAAAAGTCCCGGTAATGTTTTCCCGTTCGAAGGACGCGACATAACCTATTCTGCTAAGCGCGAGATAGAATACACCGGAGAAGAATACCGTATGAATATTTATTGGGAGATAGAAGAAACTCTTCTGCCCGGACAATACCGAGTCGATATTTTTGCAGACGGAAACCTTATTGGGCGCTCTCCGTTTACTCTTCAGAAATAATAAAATACAATGTATTAGATAACGAAATAGTCTGAGCCGGATTTTGGTTCAGACTATTTTATTATTGAAGCCGGTAATTCCTAATCAATCTACACGTAAAACAAATAATTAATATATATTTGTACTCAAATTAAAACCAATATGAAAAAATCGATCAATTACAAAGAAGTGCCGCAGAATTATGTTCATTGCCTAAATACAGCATGTAAGCGAGCCAACGACTGTTTACGCTTTATGGTTGGACAAGCAGTACCCGACGATGTTACTCTCTTTACGACAATCAACCCTTCTGCTATCAATGCATTAGGAGGCGAGTGCCAATATTTTGAACCGATAAAGCTGATTCGCTACGCTTTAGGAATTACCCATTTATACGATAACATGTCGCATGCGAAGTATGTCCAAGTAAAGAATGCGATACATAAATATTTTGGACATGCTCGTTATTATAGAATATACAATAAGTTATATTATATTACACCCGAGCAGCAAGATTTCATCCGCGACCTTTTCCGCAAGGAAGGAGTAGAAGAAGAACCTGTTTTCGACGAATACGTAGAGCGATACAACTTCTCCATCTAAGGTACATCACATCGTTAAGCCAGTCTCATCTATTGATACAAGTTGTCTCATCTATTGATACAAGTTGTCTCATCTATTGATACACTTTGTCTCGTCTAATGATACAAGTTGTCTCATCTATTGATACGACCCGTCTCGTCTAATGATACAGATTGTATCAAGGTTTGATACCGGATGTGACATTAAACGAAAGAATAACGATTGCTTGATCTTCGGATTGTTATGCTCGTTTGCTGACGCAAGAGAGAACCTCGTTTTGTCAGCCCAGATTTAGGCATTGGGAAGTCTCTGCTGTTCAATCTTTTTTGTTCGATACTGCCTGATAGCTCCTTATTTATAAAAATACTTTCCAAAGTTTTACATTCGCCGTACAAACTTTTCCTGTCATAGATAAATCCTTGAAAATAATACTCCCGATTCAGATATTTTAATTATCATCGAACCGTAAATTCATAAACATTTTAATTACACACAACTATGACAAGTTTGAACTTAGTGTTGCGCCCGTCTATTCGGACAGGGCGTAATCCGGGAAGCCTATCCTTGCGTTTGATTCATAATCGCCGCTGTAAATCGATTACCTTACGCGGATGCAAGATTTATCCCGAAGAATGGAATAAAAAAGAACAGGAGATTATTTATCCGGAAAACAATCCGTATCGGATGGCCTATCTGGAAAGAATAGAGTCTCGAATCAATCAAGAGGTGGATACATTAAATAGTCTTATCCTCACCAAACAGAGAGAAGGGTCGTATGATTTGGACGACTTAATGAAGCTTTATCGTTTTCGTAGAGATGATGGTAAGCTGTTGAGCTACGTGGAGGCTTTGGCTTCGGAAATGGAGAGAGATGGTCAGATGAGAACAGCCCGTGCTTACCGGACGGTTGCGCGTGGGCTTGTCAAGTTTAACAAGAATATCGACCTGCCCCTAAAACAAATTACACATCGCCTTATCAAAAGCTTTGAGACATACCTTAAAGAGAAAGGAAAGAAACCGAATACGATTTCTTATTATATGAGGAATCTGAGAGCGATATATAATAAAGCCGTAAAGTCGAAGCGGATAGCTAAAAGACGGCTGGATAACCCTTTCGAAGGTGTATATGCCGGAGTTAACAGAACGCTGAAGCGCTGCCTTTCTCTTCAGGAAGTTCAGAGATTATACGACCTGGATATTGTGTCCTTGTTGGAAAAAGAGAGGCCGGGAACACGAGAGTTCTCCCATCTACAAAAACTTCATACCGCCAAACGCTATTTTGGTTTCTGTTTTTATGCGCGGGGAATGTGTTTTGTTGACTTGGTTTTCCTCAAGAAAGAGAATATTCGGGGAGGAATACTAAGTTATGTGAGGCGAAAAACCGGTCAACAGATCGATATGAAAGTAAGTGCAGAGATGAAACAAATTATCGAAAGTTTTGCTGATGAAGTAAAAGCCTCGCCTTATTTATTCCCCATTATTTCGACAAATGAAAAGAATCTGCAGGTAAGATACGAGACTGCTCTCAGGACTCAGAATGACCGCTTGAAAGAACTTGCTGCCTTAGCCGGATTGAATAAACCTCTTAGTACGCATTGGACGAGGCATAGCTGGGCAACTCTTGCCAAGCAGCTTAATGTAACCTTAAGGGTGATTAGTGAATGTTTGGGACATAATTCGGAGAAAACAACGCTAATCTATCTCGATTCTTTAGAGAACTCGGTATTGGATGAGGCCAGCGAGTTGATAGCTTCTGCTGTCAAGACAACTCGTTGCAACAATAACGCTTTTTTTAACAGCTAAAGATGATTAATTCTCTTTTAATCTAAAGAAATTAAGTATATTTGCCATGTAGTTATATTGCTTGGCTACTGTAACATTTTCTCCGACACTTAGTAAGTGCCGGAGAAAACAAATTTTTATCCAGAGTTACGGCGACAAAAGTAGTAGAAAATTCCTAAAGACCGCTTAACATTATCATCCATTCACTTTACATTCTTTCTCGGATATTTATTCTTTCCCGGATTTCGGTTGGAGTACTACCTAATTCTTTCTTACAAAAGCGGGTGAAATGAGTATCTGAAGCGAAGCCATTCTCGATCGCTATCTGTTTGAATGGCTTTCGACTGCTTTGGATTTCTTGCATCACAATCTTTGCTCGTCCTTCTAATATCCACTTTTGAGGAGTTGTACCAAATACGCTCACAAATCGGCTTATGAATTGTTTGTGGGTTAAGTTCATGGAAGATGCTAATTCGTTGACCGAATGGAACTGTTGCCAACGAAGACGTACATATTCCGAAAAAGCAGTGTCTTCGCTTAAGATGAGGAAGAAAAAGTCATACAAGTCTTCTTTGGGGTAATAAGCTCTAAGTAGTAGCAGTAACTCTTTCGACTTCATTTCAAAATAACAACGGCATCTGATCCCGTCGGACAAACAATCATTTACTCCGTCCAAGAAATGCCAAAGGCGGGAATTGATGTCTAAGATACTAAATCGCTTTGTTTTGGGTACATATTGGTCAAGCGGTGAATGATTTTTGATGCCGTATAGTTTTTCGATAGAGAAATTAGGACATAATACAATGGGGTTGTTCAGCCTAAATAAGATAATCGTACTATTTGCTAAGGCTTCGTAAGAAAACTTGCCTCCCGCAGGAAGGAAAATGAATTGCCCTTTCATTGCTTCGCAAAGAGGAAAGTCTCGGAATATATACTTGAATCTGCCTTCCAGGAAGAAAGCTATTTCGTTCTGTGAAATGATTAAATTCCCCTTTTTCCCCTTTACAATCTTTACTATTTCGATCATTGGTTTCTTTGATTGATCGTGATTAAAACAGCTTGAATGTTCATTCTTGTATAATAGTTCCATAATTAACTGTGAATTAAGATGTTTGACGAATGTTTTACAAATTTATTTTTACTTACCCTTTTCCGGGAGATGATTAAATGAGTTACTTAAACTGTTTTAGGCAGACGAGCCTTCATCCTAATCGTCTATTGTTCCTTGTGTGCTGTTTTACAAATGTTGAACAAGCGTTTCTTTTGCTCGTGAGAAAACAAGCTATCCGGTTCTGTTTAAGCATCATTCATTTTATCGGTTAATTTCTCCGGCACTTACTAAGTGTCGGAAGCAAAACAAGACTTCTTTATCAGAGCTAACAAAAAGAGAATGAGTACAAAAAAATAACTTAAATACAGAGAAAATGAGAAAAAAGGGTTTGGCATTATATGCCGATGTTTTGACAAGAAGCAATCTCTATTGCGAGACTAACCAAAATTTCGGAAGATTAGTGAAAGGAGGAATCCGATGAGAAAGCGTATACTAATGATGTTGTTTACATCAATAATAATTCTCTTTCCGACTACTTTGAATGCTTCTGTTTGGGAAGAAACAGCGGTAGAGCCGATATTTACGATTGATACGCCTTCGGGCAGTTTTTATGATAAAAACATAGACCATTTTTCCTCTTTTGATAACCCGATTTCACGAGCGTTGGGTGATGATGAGGAAGATGATTTTGAAACCGGGGGAGGCGAGAATCCGGAAGATGGTTACAATGATGCTCCCATTAGTGATGGATCACTTGTTTTCATCTTGTGTATAGCGTTTTATATTTCAATCATTTGGATGCGTTTGTTGGATAAGAACCGCAAGATAAAGCATCAATCACTCGAATCGTAATCCGGCAATAAATAGAGAATAAATATTTAGGTATAGTAAAGAGTAATCCGAAATCTTTGTTCTGTCGTGAGACAGGAATCGTGGTGGGCTCAAAGTTGTGTGTGTATGTGTGTGTTATGTGTATTGAGCAAATATGTGGTAGGAGAATCCAAAGTCTATCTGCCACATAACACCACCGGATAGTTTGTTCGTTTTCTCTAGTTATTCACAAATTCATATAAACAAAAATCCCCGTAAACAGATGGTTTACAGGGATTTTCTATTATTTATTGATTATTCCTAATCGCTTCTTACTTCACTTCTTCGAAGTCTACATCTTGTATGTCATCTCCGCCTTGCGAACCGCCTTGTTGATCTGTATCGGCTCCCGGTTGAGGACCTGCTTGTCCCGCTTGAGCTTGAGCGTTGTACATTTCTTGGCTAGCAGCTTGGAAAGCATTATTTACTTCTGCCATTGCGCTGTCGATACCTGCTAAATCTTCTGCTTTATGCGCAGTTTTTAATTTCTCTAAAGCTGACTCGATCGTTGCTTTTTTATCCGCAGGAAGCTTATCTCCAATTTCTTTCAATTGCTTTTCTGTTTGGAAAATTACGCTGTCGGCTTGATTCATTTTGTCAATTTTTTCTTTTGCCTTAGCGTCTGCATCTGCGTTAGCGGCAGCTTCGTCTTTCATTCTTTTGATCTCTTCGTCGGAAAGACCACTTGATGCTTCGATGCGTATTTGTTGTTCTTTTCCGGTTGCCTTATCTTTAGCCGAAACACTAACCACTCCATTTGCATCAATATCAAAAGATACTTCAATTTGAGGTACACCGCGTGGAGCAGGCATTATGCCATCTAAGTGAAATTTACCAATTGTCTTGTTATCTTTTGCTAAAGGACGTTCTCCTTGTAGAACATGGATTTCTACCGAAGGTTGGTTGTCAACAGCAGTTGTGAATGTTTCTGTTTTCTTGATAGGAATAGTAGAGTTGGCTTCAATCATTTTAGTCATCACGCTACCCATTGTCTCAATTCCTAAAGAAAGTGGAGTGACGTCTAATAAAACCATACCTCCTAAGTTTGTATCTCCGGAAAGAATTCCTCCCTGAATTGCAGCTCCAACGGCTACTACTTCATCTGGGTTAACTCCTTTTGATGGAGCTTTACCGAATATTTTTTCAACGATTGCTTGGATGGCAGGAATACGAGTAGAACCTCCAACCAAGATTACTTCATCAATTTCATTCGCAGATAAACCTGCGTCTTTAAGTGCTTTTTCGCAAGGAGATACACAAGCCTGAATATATTTGTCGGCCAATTGTTCGAATTTAGAACGAGTCAAAGAAACCACCAAGTGCTTTGGCATTCCATCAACCGGCATAATATATGGTAAGTTAATTTCAGTTGATGTTGAACTTGAAAGTTCGATTTTTGCTTTTTCTGCAGCTTCTTTCAAGCGTTGCATAGCCATTGCATCTTTGCGTAAGTCTAAGCCCTCATTTTTTTGAAACTCTTCGGCTAGCCAATCAATGATAACATGGTCGAAGTCATCTCCTCCTAAGTGAGTATCTCCATTAGTAGAGCGAACTTCAAATACACCTCCACCTAATTCAAGGATAGAAATATCGAATGTTCCTCCTCCTAAGTCGAAAACGGCTATCTTCATATCTTTATTGGCTTTTTCTAAGCCATAGGCTAAAGCAGCTGCCGTAGGTTCGTTGATAATTCGTTTTACAGTTAATCCTGCAATTTCTCCGGCTTCTATTGTTGCTTGACGTTGTGAGTCCGAAAAATAAGCAGGAACTGTGATTACTGCCTCTTTTACTTCTTGTCCTAAGTAATCTTCGGCTGTTTTCTTCATTTTTTGAAGAGTCATAGCCGAAATTTCTTGCGGAGAATAAAGTCGTCCGTCAATATCTACACGAGGAGTATTATTATCTCCAAGTACAACTTTATAAGGAACTCGTGAAGTTTCATTTTTTACTTGATCGAAGCTTTCTCCCATAAAACGTTTAATAGAGAATATTGTACGCGTAGGATTAGTAATTGCCTGACGTTTTGCAGGATCACCGACCTTACGTTCTCCATTATCTAAAAAAGCCACAACCGAAGGAGTTGTCATTTTACCTTCGCTATTGGGGATAACAACTGGTTTGTTTCCCTCCATAACAGCCACACATGAGTTGGTTGTTCCTAAGTCTATTCCAATAATTTTTCCCATAAATTTATATTTTATCTTTTATTTGTATTGTTTTTTACTAAGTAATTTCTCTTTTGTTTAGCAAAAGCTGTGCCAAAGCATCTGGCTGCCTATTTGTCAGTTGTTTCTACTGGTGTTTAATAGTTTTTTTTCATTGCTATGCTATAACAAATAATCCTATCTTTTGGTTGTTTATAATCTACAGCTTCAATATTTTCCGCTATCAACGGATGTTATACGAAAAAAACTTGTAATTTTGCAAGAACTAATAAAAAAACGTTTTCCTATTCATGTTATTGATAGCAGATAGCGGTTCTACAAAAACAGACTGGGCTTTATTATCTGATAATAATTCAGAGATCAGTCTATTTTCTACATCTGGAATAAACCCTTATTACCTCGAAGAAAACGAAATTGTTAGTTTGTTGGAAAAAGAGTTCCCTAAATTATGCGGTTCTATTGATAAAATTTTTTTCTATGGAGCAGGATGTACTCCTATGAAAAAGATACATATATATAATGTCCTAAAATCATTTTTTAATGCGAGATGTATTGAAGTTCATTCTGATTTATATGGAGCAGCCATTGCTTTGGGGCAAAAAGAAGAATGTATTGTTTCTATATTAGGAACGGGTTCTAATTCTTGTCATTTTGATGGAGTAGATATTATATATAATGTATCACCCTTGGGGTATATTTTAGGAGATGAGGGGAGTGGAGCTTCTTTGGGTAAGAAACTAATTGCTGATATTTTAAAGAAACAAATCAATGAAGAGATAATCAACGATTTTTATAGCTCCTACCAAATTACCCAAGAGGAAATTATGATAAACGTTTATCATAAACCTTTTCCTAACCGTTTTTTAGCGCAGTTTACTCCCTTTATATTGAAACATTCGTCAGACAAACAGATCAGTAGAATTATTGAGACTTGCTTCGACGAGTTTTTTACCCGAAATATTGCCCAATATAAAGCTTATACAGAACTTCCTCTTCATTTTACGGGAAGCATTGCATACTATTTTCAAGAAAAGTTAAGGCAATTTATCGAAAAGCACGGATTAATTTTAGGACGAATTACAAAAACTCCCTTAAAGGGTTTAATTGAATTTCATAAAGAGAAAGAAAGCAATGGATAGTATAACAGAATCTCCCTCTCGTTTTGACCATCTGGACAAAATGTCGGTTCATGAATTATTGGTAGGCATTAATCAAGAAGATAAAACAGTTGCTTTTTCTATCGAAGAAGCAATTCCTCAGATTGAGAAATTAGTAGAAGCTATATACGAAAAAATGAAAACCGGAGGAAGATTATTCTATCTTGGAGCCGGAACAAGTGGGCGACTTGGCGTAATAGATGCCTCAGAACTTCCCCCTACTTATGGTGTTGAGTCGGACTTAGCGGTTGCTTTAATTGCCGGAGGAGATAATGCTTTCCGAAAAGCAGTAGAAGGTGCAGAAGATGATATTGAGTTGGCGTGGAAAGGTCTTTTGAAACACAATATACAGCCCAATGATTCTGTTGTAGGAATTGCGGCTTCGGGAACCACACCTTATGTTATCGGAGGAGTAGCTTCTGCTCGAAAGATTGGTTGTGTTACCGGTTGTATTACTTGTAATAAAAATACCCCATTATCATCTACTGTTGAGCATGCAATAGAAGTATCTGTTGGTCCGGAGTTTGTTACAGGCAGCACTCGCATGAAATCAGGTACCGCTCAGAAGATGGTATTAAACATGATTTCTACTACTTTGATGATTCGTTTAGGCAAAGTAAAAGGTAATAAGATGGTTAATATGCAATTAACTAACCAGAAGTTGATCCGTCGAGGAACTCGAATGATCATGGAAGAATTAAACTTGCCGGAGGAAGAAGCTCGTGAAAAACTGCTTATGCTTGGTTCCGTAGAAAAAGTATTATCAACCTATAAATCTAATAACTATTAATACATGTATGTAATTGGTATGTCCGGAGGATCAGGCTCCGGTAAGACAACTTTAGTAAAACGTATTCTGAATAAACTACCTAAAGATAGCGTAGCTATACTTCCTCAAGATGCATATTATTACGATAATAGCCATATGCCCTTAGAAGAAAGGAAAAAACAAAACTACGATCATCCACAATCTATTGAGTGGCCTCTCCTTATTGAGCATATTCGACAACTTAAATTAGGTAAACCAATAGAATATCCTACTTATTCTATGCTTACTTGTACAAGAGAAAAAGAAACGGTTACTATCGAACCTACAAAACTTTTAATTGTCGAGGGAATATTGATCTATACTTCTTCGGAGCTATGTAAAGAAATAGACTTGAAAATATATCGTGATGTCCCGGCCGATTACCGATTAAGCCGAATAATCAAGCGAGATATGAAATCTCGCGGGCGAACAGCCGATGAAGTTATTAAACGTTTCTTCGAAACGGTACGCCCGATGCATGAAGAATTTATAGAAGTATCGAAAGAACAAGCCGATATTTTGTTGTCGGGTGGTGAAGTTGACGAAAAAGCAGTTGATTTTATCGTTGGAGGTATTTTACATATTATGGAAAACGAATAATGATAAAAGAAAAATCCCCTCGAAACAAGACAATAGAACTTTCCGAAGACGAAGCAAGCCTTTTCTCCGAAAGATTACTTATCCCTACTACAAGCCTTCGGAAGGAAGATATTATCAATAAAACAATTCAAGGCGATTTGTTCGACGTAATCAATTATCTTCCTAAGCAGTTTGCCGACTTGATTATTATTGATCCTCCCTACAATCTGACGAAAGATTTTGCGAACCTTCGCTTCCGGAAAAAAACAGACGACGGGTATTTGCAATACTTAGAGTCATGGTTTCCTCAAGTTATATCATTACTTAAACCTAATGGTTCGGTTTATATATGCGGAGATTGGGGATCTACGGCATCTCTTTATACAATAATGGACAAATACTTAAATGTATTAAGCAGGATAACTTGGCAACGGGAAAAAGGGAAGGGAGGAAATCTTAATTGGAAGAACGCAATGGAGGATATTTGGTTTGGAGTAAATAATCAGAAAGACTATTATTTCGATTTAGACTCCGTGAAAATCAGACGGAAAGTAATTGCTCCTTACAAAGAAAATGGGAAACCGAAAGATTGGGAAGATACTCCGGACGGAAAATACCGTATGACTCGCCCGTCTAATTTTTGGGACGACATAACTATCCCTTTTTGGTCGATGCCGGAGAATACTCAACACCCAACGCAGAAGCCCGAAAAGTTGATAGCAAAGCTGATCCTGGCCTCTTGCCCAAAGGATGGGGTGGTTTTCGACCCTTTTTTAGGATCAGGAACTTCTTCTGTTGTCGCAAAAAAACTCGGGCGTAAGTATTGCGGTGTAGAACTCGACCCTACTTATGCTTGTATTGCAGAAAAGCGACTTTCGTTGGCCGAAAATAATAAAGATATACAGGGTTATTCTAATGGAACATTCTGGGAAAGAAATAGCCTTTAAGATTTGAGAAGCCCAGTGTAGAATTGTTGTGAATATATTATAATGAATATAGAAGAATTACATACTTATTGCATTTCGTTGAAAGGTGCAGAAGAGAGTTTTCCTTTCGACGATGTATCTCTTGTGATGAAGGTTGCCGGTAAAATGTTTGCTTTAATACCGCTTGATTCGCCCGACTTGCAAATTACGCTTAAATGTGATCCCAATCATGCTATTCAACTTCGTGAGTCTTATTCCTGTGTAGAGGGAGCTTTCCATTTTAATAAAAAGTATTGGAATACGATTTATTTGAATCGGGATATGAAAGATTTGGAGGTGAAAGAATGGATACGTCATTCGATTGACGAAGTTATGAAAAAATTACCCAAAAGAATACGAGACGAATATTATACAGACTCTGATTCGGATTTTAAAGACACGGACTTATGAACCTTATCCGTATCGAATCGGTAGAATCTACCAATAAATATCTTAAAGATTTGCTGAATTGCCATCACTTAGAAGAAGGAACGGTAGTTATAACAGACAATCAAACAGCCGGACGCGGACAAATTGGCAGTTCTTGGGAAGCTGAGAAAGGAATGAACCTAACTTTTAGTCTGCTTCTTTGTCCTACTTCCTTGCCGATAAAAGAATATTTTTTACTATCGAAAGCCATTTCTCTCGGAATAAAGGATGCTCTTGCTCCTTTGCTTGATGTTACGATCAAGTGGCCCAATGATATTTATTATCAAGACGGAAAGATAGCCGGAGTTCTAATAGAAAACAGTATTATTGGAAAAACAATCCTTCATTCGATCGTTGGAATAGGGCTCAATGTTAACCAAGAGTTTTTTATTAGCGACGCTCCCAATCCTATTTCCCTTGTCCAAATCATTGGGAAAAAGACTTCTTTAGAAGATTTACTAAATACTGTCTGTGATAGAATAAAAGAACGCTACGAAAGTTTATTTGTCGATAAGACAGAAGTAGAACAAGATTATCGTCGAGCGCTTTATCGTCGGGAAGGATTCCATTCTTATCGAGACCGGTTTGGCTTATTTTCGGCTCGAATAACAAATGTAACCAACGATGGTTTCTTACATCTTGTCACAGAAGAAGGTGAAAATCGGTCGTATGCTTTCAAAGAAGTGTCGATGTTTATTTCTCATCGATAATCATTCCACTACCAAGACACAAATTACATTCACGATCATAGACAACTCCGAATTGTCCGGCGGCAATTCCTTGTATCTTATCTTCCGATTCTATGCGATAAATGTCTCCTATTTTACTAAGACTTCCGTAAGTAAATTCAGGAGTATGACGAATCTTAAACGCTATTTCTTTCTTATTTGTAAAATCTCCCCAAGGATCTTCTGTTATAAAATGAAAACCTTGCAAGTTTATTATCTTCCCATATTGGCTTTCTGGATCGTATCCTTGTGATACAAAAACGGTATTGTTTACTATATCTTTCTTGATAACAAACCAGGGGCCGCCACTCAAACATAAACCTTTTCGCTGCCCGATAGTATGAAACCAATAACCTTTGTGTTTGCCTAAGATTTTTCCGGTTTCTAATTCGACTATCTTTCCGGGTTTCTCGCCCAAATATCTGCGAATAAAATCGTTATAGTTGATTTTTCCTAAGAAACAAATACCTTGACTATCCTTTCTCATCGCACTGGGAAGCCGTTCTTCTGCGGCTATGGCTCTAACTTCCGACTTGTTTAGGTGGCCGATAGGAAACATTAATTTCGATATTTGCAAATAATCTACCTGCCCGAGAAAATAAGTTTGGTCTTTAACATGGTCGGCAGCGGTAGATAGATAAATCTTTCCGTTTTGTTCGGAAGTAGTTGCATAATGTCCGGTTGCTATTTTGTCGAAAGCATGCCCCCATTTTTGTTCGAATGTGCCAAACTTGATCAGTTTGTTACACATCATATCCGGATTAGGAGTCAATCCTCTCCGAACAGCATCGATAGTATAGCTAACTACATTTTCCCAATACTCTTCATGTAAGGAAACTACCTCCATTTTGCATCCGTATTTCTTAGCAATATAGCTTGTTATTTCGATGTCTTCCTCTGCCGGGCAATCAATATAACCTTCTTCGTCTTCCATTCCGATACGGATATAAAAAATAGTTGGGTCATATCCTGCTTCTTTTAGTTGGTGAACAATAACAGAACTATCCACTCCGCCGGATACTAAGGCTGCGATATTCATAAGTAATCAAATTGTTTGTGACTACAAAAGTAATTATTTCAAATGATAATTGAAAATGTCTATCTTGTCGGGCAACTACGACCAATATTTCTTTTTTATCCACACCCATATACCAATACCCAACCCGATCATGCTTATCCAGGCAAATAAATAACCATAATGCCAGTTGAGTTCGGGCATAAATTTGAAATTCATCCCCCAAATTCCGACCAAAAAAGTAAGGGGAATGAAAATTGTGGCTACGATTGTCAGTTGTTTCATTATCTGATTCATCTTTACATCATTATTGTTCAGATAAAGATCCACTAATGACGAGAGTATCTCGCGACACGATTCGATGTTTTGCAATATATAAAGCAATTGATCGTATATGTCTTTGAAATAAGGTAGCTCGTGTGTGCGTATTAATTCGTTTTCGGTGCGAAAAAGTTTTATAAATTGGTCTTTAAAAGGAGAAAGTACCTTTCTAAGAGCTATAACTTTTCGACGTTGTTCTTGAATATCCGTAATTAAGTCTTTCCGTGTTTGAGAACGGAAGTCGAGTAGCTCATCTTCGAGGCTCTCCAGATGATCTTCTATCCGAACCACGCTATCTCCATAGTAATTAATCATTTCATTAAGCATCGAAGCCAAGAGAAAATCGGCTTTTTTGCTTAAATATTTCTGATAGTTCCCTGTTTTGAGGGCGTTGTATATCGTGTTGAAAAAAGTATAGTCGCTTTCTTGTATGGTTATCAGGAAATTATATCCCATGATAAAGCAGACTTGTTCGGTAAGTGTCCGGTCTTCTTTTGTGTACGAAACCGGCATAACAACAAACAGGGCATGGGTATATTCCTCGACCGACATAATGTGTTGAGTAGTCAATATATCTCGAGCATCTAATTCGCTTAATCCTATACTCTTAACGAGTTTAATGATCATCTCTTCGTCGGTCATCCCATGAACTCTGATCCAAGATACGGAATCTTCCCTCAAGTTATTTATATCGGGCAACGCGGTTATTTCTTTTTCTTCGAAACCTTGTGGCGAATAATTGATTTGATGAATAGTAGTTGGCGTTTTGAAAAAACCGGTGTAGGCAGGTTGTTCGTTCAGATTTCTATTTTTCTTATGTCGTCCCATGATCTTCTATTCTTTTCTTTCGGGTTTATGGAGAAAACAAATAGCGAGGAAGAAAGTTTTCAGCCAAAACCAAAGACAACCGAACCCAAGATGAGGAGCTTTATGAGAATTAGATTTGCCAACTTTCAATATGTTCGGGCATAACTTCGAGAAACTATCTGTTTTATCATGAAAAAAGAAACTAGAACTTGATACATTTTCTGTACAGAAAATAAATATTCTCTGTACAGAAAACTTTAAAAAGATAAAATCTTTTTACCTGAATAAAGCTATAAGCTGTATAAGCTTATTAAATCAGACGGTTCGATAAAGGGTAATTTCGAAAAATAAGAAACTTGTTTTTGTTCCGAAATATTAAATATCTCTCTTCCCGATGTAATATTTTTTAACCTATTTCGTCTTATAAATAGATATGGACTTGGAAAGATTCAAAAAAGAAGTACTGCCTTTGCGCGAACAACTTGTTTTGTTGGCTCGCAAACTCCTCGAAAATAAAGAAGAGGCTGAGGATTCGGTACAAGAATCTTTGTTGAAACTGTGGGGAATGAGAGATAAACTCGACGGATTGGACAATCTGGGGGGATTTGCCCACATTATTACCAAGAATATTTGCATAGATAAATTGCGGGCGAAGAAATCTTTTTACGAAACCAATGATACGGCTATCGAACAAACTACTAATTATACGCCCGAAACATTGGCCGAACAGCAAGACTCGGTTGCTATTATCCGGCAAATAGTAGAAAGTCTTCCCTCACTTCAGAAAACAATTATTCGAATGAGAGATATTGAAGGATACGAGTTGTCGGAAATTGCTTCCATAACAGCAACGGACATTGCGGCAGTAAGAGCTAATCTTTCGCGTGCTCGAAAACGAGTTAGGGAACGCTTTGTTTTACTTAGTAATTATTATCAACAATCAATAGGATGAATAGGGATATAATAGACGTTTACCTTGAGAAGTACATGGCTGGAGACTCCTCTCGCGAGGAAGAAGAACTTCTAAGAAATTATTTTCGTTCGGCAGATGTAGAGCCTGAACTTAAATTTTACCAAGCTTTGTTTGCTTATACGGATAGCGAACGAGATACTTTGAAGAAAACAAAACTCTCGGCGCGAACTTTATACCGGTCTTTCCGCTATTTTGCAGCTGCGGCGGCGGCTTGTCTTGTCTTAACGGTAGGTTTGCTTTATTTTACTCGCTCCGAAAAGCCAAACATAAGTCATTCTTATGCTTATGTTGATGGAAAGATATACACAGATGCCGACTTTGTAGGACAATGTGCGCTCGAAGCTCTTATTAATCTTGATGAGGAAGACTCGGAAATCATCTCTTCGCAAATCGAAATCATCAATTCTATACTCGAATAATAAATATTTGTACGTATGAAACAGTTGAAATATATTTTATTATTATCATTTTTCCTTTTCGGACTGGGGATGTATGCCCAACAAAATTTGGAGATTGAAGCGGTTTTTGACGAATTTGGAAAACAACAAGGCTCAATTCTTATTGAATTAGAGAAGGATGTTTTGGGTGAAAATACCCGTATTGCAAAGTATAAAAGTTTAGTTATTAAGAAACAAGACAATGTTCTCGAAGCGATTCTCGAAGCAATAGAAGTAGATATTGAAGGAGGATTGAAACTTGTGGAAACTAAAAAGGATGGGCGGATCGAGTCGGGGCGTTATTGTCTTTCGCGCGAAAAGGACTCCAAGACATACGAGTATGTACTTTTCAAGAATGAGCCAAAACGGCTAACACTTGTTTATCTTCGTGGAAATTTTCCGCCCGAACGCCTCGAAAGAGAATTGAAAAAACTGCAAAACTTATTTATTCAAGTAAACAACAAACAAATAAAACTATCTCAAGTATGAACAAAGTTATTACCTTATTAGTCGTCGGATTGTTTCTACTTATACCGGCAAATGCACAAACAGATGAAGTAAGTAGTGTTACTTACGACGGATCGGCTTACAGCTTCTCCTTTGTTTGGAACAAAAAAGAGTCGATCAGGACCCATCTTCCGGGACTTAGTTTCTCATTTAATAATCTAAATGGATTGGATGATATTTCGAATGCAAATCTTAATAGTAGTCAATCGTACTCAATAGCTCTTGGCTTGGGCGGTTTTAATGCTCGAATTGCCGATCATTGGGTATTTGGTATTGGAGCGAGACTTGATTTTGCTCGCTATCATTTCAAAGGAAATGTAGGTCTTCGCGAAATAGTTGATCCTTCAGGCTCATACTTTACTACATTCGTTGACGATCCGGAGGGACGTACTTATAAGTCGAGCAAACTGATTTTATATTATGTTACTATTCCTGTCGTATTGGAATATCAATGCAAAGTAAATGGCTCGAATCGTTTTTGGATTAATGGGGGAGTAGAGGGTTTGGTAAAATATTATTCGAAGTCGCAGGTAGATATAAAGGAAACCGGACATGTAAAAAAGCAAAGCTTGGGTCATGATCTCAATATAAATCCAATAAGTGCCCGCTTGGTATTTAATATAGGTTTTGATAAATACGGATTAACTGCTTTTTATCAACCCATATCCTTGTTTAAGTCGGATCGCGGACCCGATCTTTATCCCTGGGGCATAGGGTTTGCGGTAGGATTTTAGTAAAACATCTACGGCATTATTCTATATTTCGTAAATGCTCTCGGACAAAAGGCTATGTTTGTTTTTGGTTTTTAACTCCGCAGAGCATTACGTTTCTTGTTTAGTTTTACTACAAACTCATTATTCTTTATTCCCCAAGCGGGAGCTATAAGAAGTTCTTTAGGAGATTGCGAAACAAATCGATCTATAATAATCTTTGGATCCAATCTGTCCATAAATTCGATACATAGATCAATATACTCTTCTACCGAATACAAATGAAACTGATCGGGTCGTTGTTCGTATTCTAAACTCATCTTTGTTCCCCGTATAAGTTGAAGCTGATGAAGTTTAAGTGTAGTTAGAGGAAGCTCGGAAAGTCGGTCGGCATGGCCGAGAATACACTCTTTATTTTCTCCCGGTAAGCCAAGAATCAAATGAGCTCCTGTATAAATCCCTCGATTATGTGTTCTGCGAATTGTATCTGCGGCTTCTTCGTAGGTATGTCCTCTATTAATTCGGACAAGAGTATCGTTATTTGTCGACTCGATACCGTATTCTATCAGCAAAAAATGCTTTTTAGCAATCTTTTCGAGTTCTGTTAATAACGAATCCGGCATACAATCCGGACGGGTTCCTATTATTAGTCCTACCACTCCCGGATATGATAATGCTTCATTATACAAAGAAAGCAGTTCGTTTGTTGTTCCGTATGTGTTAGTATAAGACTGAAAGTAGGCAATATATTTTAGATTGGTGTATTTTCGCGCAAAGAATAAAATACCTTCTTCTAATTGTTGAGTCACCGACTTGGATGTTGCTGTATATTGAGGCGAGAAAGCTCGATTATTACAATAAGAACATCCCCCAACTCCTTTTGTTCCGTCGCGATTGGGGCAAGAAAATCCGGCATTAATCGAAATCTTCTGCACTTTATAAGGGAAGATATGAGCCAGAAAATCAGCAAACTGGGTAGACTGATGAGAAATTTGGGGTAAACTCATCGGGTTAATACTCGAACTGTCCGTACGGACTTTCTATCAGAAGGCTTTTTGTATCCGATTCTTCCACGTATCCCACTATCTGAGCAGGTATATTGAACGATTCGGAAATAGCAATCACTTGATTGGCGTATTCTTTCGGTAAATAGATTTCCATTCGATGCCCCATATTGAATACTTTGTACATTTCTTTCCAATCGGTTCCCGATTGTTCTTGTATCAGTTTAAATAATGTTGGGATAGGGAAAAGATTATTCTTTACTACTCGCAAGTTATCGTTGATAAAGTGTAGTATCTTAGTTTGTGCGCCTCCCGAAACATGCACCATTCCGTGAATCAAAGGACGACATTCGTCTAATATTCGTTTAATAACCGGCGCATAAGTACGTGTTGGCGAAAGAACAAGTTTTCCTGCATCGAGCGAAAGATCCTCAATAGCGTCGGTTAATGACTTGTTTCCCGAGTAAATAAGTTCGGAAGGAACATTAGGATCAAAACTTTCCGGATACTTTTCTGCTAAATAATGGGCAAAAACATCGTGTCGGGCTGAGGTTAAACCGTTGCTTCCCATTCCGCCGTTGTATTCTTTTTCGTAAGTTGCTTGTCCATCCGATGCCAGTCCTACTATAACATCACCCGCTTGGATGTTTGCGTTGTCGATAACTTCGCTTCTTTTCATCCGACAAGTAACTGTACTGTCTACAATAATACTACGAACCAGGTCACCTACATCGGCAGTTTCTCCACCTGTTGGGTATATATTGACGCCCATCTCGTTTAATTCTTCGCACAACTCGTTTGTTCCTTGTATAATAGCCGCTATTACTTCGCCCGGAATCAAAAGTTTGTTACGACCGATTGTAGAAGATAAAAGAATATTATTAGTAGCTCCAACGCATAGCAAATCATCTATGTTCATTACTAAAGCATCTTGTGCAATTCCTTTCCATACGGAAATATCTCCCGTTTCCCGCCAATAAAGATAAGCTAGAACTGACTTCGTTCCGGCTCCATCGGCGTGCATAACATTGCAGTACTCGGGATCGCCGCCCAAAATATCGGGTATGATTTTACAAAAAGCACGAGGAAAAATACCTTTATCTATACTTTTAATAGCATTGTGTACATCTTCTTTCGAAGCAGAAACGCCACGTTGCATGTATCGGTTGACTGTCATAACTAATTGATTTCGTATTTTTCGCAAAGGTAAATAAAAGAGTTGGAATGTTCATCAACTTTATTAAGTTTATCAAATTTGTACTTCTAGTTTTAAAGTACAAAACTTTTTGTTTCCGAACTTAAGATTGTATTAGGAAATACACTTTGTGCTTCTTCTAAAAGAACTTTTTCGTTGGGATAACGGGCCGAAAAATGCCCGAGAATGAGTTGCCCGACTTCTGCTTTTTTTGCAATCGAAGCCGCTTCTATCGAAGAAGAATGAAAAGTTTCTTTCGCTCTTACAAGATCGCTGTGTAAAAAAGTAGCTTCGTGATAAAGTAAATCTACTCCTTGTATAATAGGAACAATCTTTTCTTCGTATGCAGTGTCTGAACAGTAAGCATAACGGCGGGGAGTTTGCGGTTTATTTGTTAACCTGTGGTTAGGGATAACTTCTCCGTTCGAAGTTATAAAATCATTTCCCGCTTTGATATTCCCATATTGAGAAATAGGTACTTGGAAAAAGTCACAAGATTCGCGATTGATGTGTAGTGCTTTGGGTTTTTCGACAAATAAAAAGCCGGCTGTCGGAACCCGGTGCTTAAGTGGTATGGTAAATACTTGAAGTCCTCGATCTTCGTAAATTAATTGATGCTTAAAAGGGTCGAATGAATGAAAAATAACCGAGTAAGCCAAGCCTTTACAAAAATAATCGAGTAGGGGACGAAAAACTTTTTCGGCATCCGGTTGGGCAAAAATATGCAAGTCGGAGGTTCTTCCGAGTAATCCGAGTGTAGAAATGAATCCGGGAAGACCAAAACAATGATCGCCATGTAGGTGAGAAATGAAGATGTTTGTTAGTCTGTTGAAATTTAGTTTAAGTTTTCTAAACTGCAACTGAGATCCTTCTCCGCAATCAATCATATGAAGTTTGTCCCGAAAGCTAACTACTTGCGAACTTAGATTATGTTTTGTTGTCGGCAAAGCCGAACCGCAGCCAAGTATGTTTATCTCGAATTTTTCCATTCCGTTATTCTATCCCGATTAGTTTATGAATTTGCAAACTCAGTTTCCAAATCGGATGATCTAATATATATTGTACGCAATAATTGATGTTAAGACGAGTCTGGTCGTTGTTATTTGCTGCGAATATAGGGCTTAAATAATAATGATTGGCAGTAGGAAGTAGCTTAATATCGGGAATAAGTGCCCCATCTTGTACGGGTAATCGTATTTCTTCTACTTGCGGATTGATTTCCCGAGCGTATAAGTAATTCCCTTTGGGGCTAACTACCCGATAGTCTAACAACGAAGACAATGGATTTGTACCATTACTTTCGATGGCTTGTAGGTATCCTTTTTGTTTAAAGAAAAGAAAAATCTCATCTTTTAGTTGAAGTGTAGGCTCTCCGCCTGTCCAAATGATCCACCGAGCAGGATAATTTGAGATGAGATTTGCAATTTCGTTCAAAGACAAGTCTTTCGTGTCGGATTCAAAGTCGGTGTCGCAAAAGTCGCAGTTTAAGTTGCATCCTGCAAGACGGATAAATATCGAAGCTTCTCCTTGTCGCCCGCCTTCTCCTTGTAGCGAATAGAAAATTTCCTTTATCTTAAGGTTCATAAATACAGGATGTTTGTGGCGTTTCGCTTACTTCTACCGCATAAAGTTCCTGTATTTCGGGTTTGAATCTATCATAAATGAACCGGGCTAAGTTTTCGGAAGTAGGAGCTTCTGGTAAAACATCGTTTAAGTGACGGTGATCGAAAGTTTCGTCAATGTATTGTTTGACGATTTTCAGAGCTTTATAATCTTTTACGAAGCCATATTCGTCGAGTTTTTCTGCTTTAAGATGAACGGTAATAACATAATTATGGCCATGCATTCTTGCACAAGGATGATCTTTTCCCAACAAAACGAGTTGATGAGAAGCCGAAAAAGAAAATTGTTTACTAATCTTATACATTAACTTAATATTTATTGTCACAAAGGTAAAAATAAATTCCTTAAATTTGTAGCCAACTGTAACATTTTACTTACTTCAACCGTCTACCTAATAGGATATGAATTCAGATGTATTCCAAAAAAAAATACTTCCTCTCGCCGATAAGCTATTCCGATTAGCGTTAAGCATAACAGGAAACAAGCAAGACGCAGAGGATGTTGTTCAAGATGTATTGCTGAAGATTTGGAATAAAAGAGAAATCTGGGGGAAAGTTGACAATTGGGAAGGCTATTGCATCCGTTCTACACGGAATGTTGCTTTAGACAAGATGGAACTTAAAGATAATCAACAACTATCTATCCCGGAACATTTTGATATAAAAGAAAGTAAAGCCGATATTCAATCCCAGTTAGAGGCAGAAGAGCGAATGTCTTTGCTGGAACAGTACATAGAACAATTGCCCGAAAAACAAAGAACCGTATTTTTGCTTCGGGAAATAGAAGAAATGAATTATAAAGATATTGCTTTGGCGTTGAATATAACACAAGAACAAGTTAAAGTTAATCTCTTTCGGGCAAGACAGAAAGTAAAAGAGTATTTCGAGAACAAGAAATCATGGATAGAATAAAAGATTTATTGGAACGATATTGGCAATGTGAAACCTCAATCGAGGAAGAAAAAGAATTGCAAAGCTTCTTCTTGGACAAAAACATCCCGGAAGATTTGTCGTCGTACCACGAACTTGCTTCCTGGAAAAAGAAAACATCAACAGAGAAACTAGAAAAGCGATTCCAGTTTCCAAAGAAAAAGATCGAGTTTTACCCTCTCTTGAGGGCGGTAGCAGTAGTATTGCTCTTCCTTACCTTTGGTATCGGATTTTATACCCGTTACGAACAGGAAAAAAAGATTGATCTTATTTTCTCGGAGTCTTTTACCGAGATGCCCGAAACAACTAAAGATCCCGAAGAAATTGTAGCAAAAGCATCAGCTTTGCTATTACTGATCGAGGAACAAAACGGACTTAAGGCCGATTCGTTAGAAACACAGGAATAATATAAAAGGCGTAGATTGTAAAAGGTTATCATTACCGATGGGTTAACACACATTTTGAATTTCTCGGAAGAGAATATTTTTGACATTTTCGTAGATGAATTTGTTTTCATAAACTAACTTTTTTGATTAAAACGGAGGAGAGGGTTGTCTCGTGAGAGAACAACCCTCTCGTTATAATACGACTTTGATGAACTCAAAAGTCTATTGCCGAAAAAATAGTGAAACTTTCTTAAAGTTATACTATAACTTCGTTCAAGTTGTTGTATAACTTTGCTCAAGTTGTTGTATAACTTCGTTCAAGTTATACTAAAACTTCATTCAAGTTATTAGGAAACTTTTACTATTCCTCTCATTTTTGTTCAAATAGACCTGTTTATCTGCAAAAAATTACTTACTTTGCACCCAAAATAAATACGATATTAAAATGGCTCAACAAGACGATATCTTCAAAAAATTGATCTCTCATTGCAAAGAATACGGATTTGTATTCTCTTCGTCAGAAATATATGACGGATTAGGCGCAGTTTATGACTACGGACAAAATGGAGTAGAGTTGAAAAATAATATAAAACGCTATTGGTGGGATAGTATGACTCTGCTAAACGAAAATGTAGTTGGCATTGACTCAGCTATTTTTATGCATCCAACCATATGGAAAGCCTCCGGACACGTAGATGCTTTCAATGATCCTTTAATTGATAACAAAGATTCGAAGAAACGTTATCGTGCCGACGTTCTTATTGAAGATCAGATGGCAAAATATGATGATAAAATCAATAAAGAAGTAGAAAAAGCAGCTAAACGCTTCGGAGAATCGTTCGATGAAGCAATGTTTCGCCAAACCAATCCTCGTATCTTAGAAAATCAAAAGAAAAAAGAAGAACTTCATGAGCGCTTTGCAAATGCTTTAAATGATAACGATTTAGTAGAACTTAAGCAAATTATAGTAGATTATGAAATCGTTTGTCCTATCTCCGGAACAAAGAATTGGACGGATGTGCGGCAGTTTAACTTGATGTTTGCCACCGAAATGGGATCAACGGCCGACGGAGCAACGAAAATCTATTTAAGACCCGAGACTGCTCAAGGAATATTTGTAAACTTCCTGAATGTACAAAAGACAGGTCGGATGAAACTTCCTTTTGGTATCGCTCAAATAGGAAAAGCTTTCAGAAACGAAATAGTTGCCCGCCAATTTATATTCCGTATGCGGGAATTCGAACAAATGGAGATGCAATTCTTTGTTCGTCCCGGCGAAGAATTAGCTTGGTTTGAGAAATGGAAAACAATCCGGATAAAATGGCATCAAGCTCTTGGGCTGGGAGAAAAGAAATATCGCTTCCACGATCACGATAAGTTGGCTCATTATGCCAATGCTGCAACGGATATTGAGTTTCAAATGCCTTTTGGATTCAAAGAAGTTGAGGGGATTCATTCACGAACTGATTTCGACTTAAGCAGTCATGAGCAATTTTCGGGAAAGAAACTCCGCTATTTTGACCCGGAAATGAACGAATCATACGTACCTTATGTAGTAGAAACTTCTATCGGAGTGGATAGAATGTTTTTAAGCATTTTGGCAGGATCTTATGAAGAAGAAAAACTCGAAAACGGAGAAACCCGAGTTGTACTAAAACTTCCTCCAGCACTTGCTCCGGTTAAACTGGCTGTGCTTCCTTTAGTCAAGAAAGATGGCTTGCCGGAAAAAGCTCAGGAAATCATGAATGACTTAAAATTTGATTTCCATTGCCAATATGACGAAAAAGATTCGATAGGAAAACGTTATCGTCGACAAGATGCTATCGGAACTCCTTATTGTATTACGATTGATCACGATACTTTAACTGATAATTGTGTAACAATTCGCTACCGCGATACCATGTTACAAGAACGAGTTCCTATCTCTGAATTAGGAAAAATTATAACTGATAAAGTAAGTATGAAAACCTTATTAAAACAAATTACCCAATGAAAAAGGTATTGTATTTAGCATTGATTATCTTTTCCGCTTTTTCTTTTACAGCTTGTGTGGAAGATGACGATGAATGGAGAGACAAAAACGAGAAATTTTACGAAAAATTAGCAGAAGATCCGGAATATAGTATAGTCAGTTTGCCGGGAGTTGCTGATGCTGTATATTACAAAGTTTTAGAAAAAGGAGAAGGAACAGAATATCCTCTTCAAACAAGTCAAGTTAAAGTGCTTTACAGAGGCTTTTATTATACCGGAACAGAGTTCGATAGTGGTCATCAAGATATTAATTATCCGGCAACTTTGAATGTAAACGGAGTTGTTAGAGGCTTGTCTATCGCACTCCAAAACATGAAAGTTGGCGACAAATGGGAAGTTTGGGTTCCTTGGCCTTTAGGATATGGATCAACTTCTTATAATAGTATATCGGCCTATACTACTTTGGGCTTCGAAGTAGAAATATTAGAAATCATAATGTATCCGTAACAAAATAAATAATAGAAAATGAAAAAACTCTTTTTGCCAATATTAATTCTAACTATTATGCTAAGTTCTTGCGCCGAAAAGAAAGAATCGGAAGGTTCTGTTATTGGAAAACCAACTATTACGGTTCAAGACGGAATCTTAACTGCCGAAATATTACATCAATTCGGACAAGTGAGTGGTGGAGTTGTTTCTCCCGACGGAAAAACAATTCTTTATGGTGTAACTTATACTGATATTGCTCAAAACAAAAGAAATAGAGAGCTCTTTACAGTCAATATAGATGGTACCAATAAAAAACAAATAACTAACTCTGCAAAAGGAGAGAGTGGAGAAAAATGGATTAAGAATGGCGAAAAGATAGCATTTATTTATGAAGGCCAGCTTTGGGAAATGAATGTAGATGGTTCGAATCGCATACAAATAAGTAATTTGGAATCAAGTATAGAGGGATTTAAATTTTCTCCTGATGAAACTAAATTATTATTTATTTCTCAAGTGAAATCCTTTGTGCCAAGTTCGGAAACTTATCCTGATTTAGATAAATCTACGGGAAAAGTTATCGACGATCTAATGTATAAACATTGGGACGAATGGGTAACAACTATCCCTCATCCTTTTGTTGCTGATTATGATGGCAAAGGTCTTAGCAATATTGTTGACTTAATGGACGGCGAACCTTTTGAAGGTCCGTTGAAACCATTTGGTGGTATTAGCGATTTGGATTGGGAACCTACCGGAAAAGCAATTGCATATACTTCTAAAAAAATGAAAGGAAAAGAATATGCTCTATCTACTAACTCGGATATTTATATTTATTCTTTAGAAAGTAAGGAAACTACCAATCTAACTGAAGGTATGATGGGATATGATGCTCATCCTTCTTATTCTCCGGATAAGAAAACGATCGCTTGGTTAAGTATGGAGCGCGACGGATACGAGTCGGATCGTAACCGATTGTTTATTACAGGAAACTCTTTTGCTGATAAAGACCAAAATACAAACGATGCATTTCTTGAGAGAAAAGAACTGACTAAAGGTTGGGATTATAATGTAGACGATTATTGTTGGAGTGCCGACGGATCGAAAATATATATTGTCTCAAATGTATTAGGAACTTCTCAGTTATTTGTTATTGCCGATTTGTATACTGAACCTAAAATCGAACAACTAACCAAAGGTCAGTGGGATTATACTTCAGTATCCTTAGCAGATGGATGTTTAGTGGGCATGCGTCGCTCTATGAGCTGTCCTCCGGAAGTATATTCTGTTAATCTTGAAACAAAAGAACAAACAAACTTATCAGAAGAGAATACGGATATTTTAGATCAATTAACAATGGGTAATGTAGAAGGACGTTGGATTAAGACAACAACCAACGAAGATATGCTTACTTGGGTCGTTTATCCTCCTCACTTTGATCCGAAAAAGAAATATCCTGCCATTTTATATTGTCAAGGTGGTCCGCAAAATACGGTAAGTCAGTTTTGGTCTACTCGTTGGAATTTACAAATGATGGCTGCGAATGGTTATATAGTTGTTGCTCCTAACAGACATGGTGTTCCTGGTTTCGGACAAGCTTGGAATGAACAAATTAGTGGTGATTATGGAGGCCAAAATATGCGTGATTATCTTTCGGCTATCGATGCTGTTGCTGCAGAATCTTTTGTAGACGAAACAAGGTTAGGATGTACGGGCGCAAGTTACGGAGGATTTTCGGTTTATTGGATAGCAGGAAATCACAACAAACGCTTCAAAGCTTTCTTTGCTCACGCCGGAATGTTTAACATGGAAGCCAAATATCTGGAAACAGAAGAAATATTTTTCCCGAATTGGGACTTAGGAGGTCCGTTTTGGGATAAATCAAATAAAATAGCTCAAAACTCTTTTGCTAATTCCCCGCATCATTTTGTTCAGAATTGGGATACTCCGATCATGATTTCTCATGGAGAACTTGATTATCGTGTATTAGCTACTCAAGGTATGATGGCATTTAATGCAGCTCAATTAATGAATATTCCTTCTCGTTTGTTGATTTATCCGGATGAAAACCATTGGATATTGCAACCACAAAATGGAATATTGTTTCAACGTGAGTTTTTCCGTTGGTTTGATCAATGGTTAAAGTAAACTATGACTTGGATTTCCTTCACCGATTGGTTGAGAGAGCATTTACTTACTTGTCCGAGTAAGCATTTTTTACATGTTGATTGTCCGGGATGTGGTCTCCAAAGAAGTTTTTTGGCTCTATTAGAGGGGAACTTAAAGGAAAGTTTGGTTCTATATCCGGCAACAATCCCGATGCTTGTCTTATTTTTGTATGCGGGTTTGCATATCAAATTTGATTTTCAACATGGTGCATCAATCATTAAGTGGGGTTATATTGCTTGTACATTAATTATTATTGTATTTTATTTTTACAAAGTATTCACTCTAAAAATATTTTAAGTATGACAACAAATTATGAACCTATTAACGAAGAAAACTATCAGGGAGTTCAAGAAACATTACCCAACGCAGTTCTAATTTTAGTATTAGGAATTGTATCTATTATCGGCTGTTGCTGTTATGGAATATTGGGTCTTATCTTGGGGATAATCACTCTTTTTCTTGCTAATTCAGCAACGAAACAATACAACGAACAGCCATTGAGATATACCAAGAGTTCTTACTCAAATGTTCAAGCTGGAAAAGTTTGTGCTATCATTGGTATAGCATTGTCTGTAATCCTTCTTGCTTTTTACATTTATCTAATTGCGGTATTTGGTTGGGCAATCTTTCAAGATCCGTCTGTCCTTTATGATTATTACGGAATAGAAATGGCAATGTAAAAAAGAAACATGTTGTATAACATAAGCGCAATCGGACTTCGATTGCGCTTTTTTTTATACATTGCGCCGTCTTTATAAGAAAAATAACTACTCTTATAAAGATGCTTGTTAACAAAATGTTTAACTTATATATTTTAATAGCATGAAAGTATATCCAACTAATGAAATCAAGAACATCGCTATCATTGGCAGTTCTGGATCAGGAAAAACCACTCTCTCAGAAGCTATGCTCTTTGAGAGTGGTATTATAAAACGTAGAGGTTCTGTTGACAACGGAAATACAGTTACTGACTATTTCCCGGTTGAGAAAGAATATGGATACTCCGTGTTTTCTACTATCTTCAGTGTTGAGTGGAACAATCGCAAATTGAACTTTGTTGATTGTCCGGGATCAGATGACTTTGCAGGAGGTGCTATTGCCGCATTAAATGTAACAGATACTGCTTTGATGGTAATTAATGGTCAATATGGAGTGGAAGTAGGGACTATTAATATGTTTCGTAATACGGAAAAAATAGGAACTCCCGTAATATTTGTAGTGAACCAGTTAGATAAAGACAATGCAGACTACGATAAAGTGCTTCTTCAATTGAAAGAAACATACGGAAGTAAAGTTATTCAGATACAATATCCTTTGCAATGTGGACAAAACTTTCATCAAGTAGTGGATGTACTTAAAATGAAAATGTATCAATGGAAGCCAGAAGGTGGTGTTCCGGAGATCTTAGATATTCCAGATTCGGAGATAGATAAAGCTAAAGAACTACAAGCTGCTTTGGTAGAAGCTGCTGCAGAAAATGATGAAGCTTTAATGGAGAAATTTTTCGAAGATGGCTCTCTGTCAGAAGATGAAATGCGTGAAGGAATCCGTAAAGGTTTAATTGCTCGCGGCATGTTTCCGGTGGTTTGTACATCCGGAGGAAAAGATATGGGTGTTCGTCGTTTGATGGAGTTTTTAGGAAATAATGTTCCTTACGTAAACGAGATGCCTCCAAGACAGAATGCAGAAGGAAAAGACGTAAGTCCTGATCCAAAAAGCCCACCAAGTATATTTATCTTCAAGACAACGGTAGAACCACACATTGGACGGGTGTCTTATTTTAAAGTAATGTCGGGAACAATCAAATCTGGCGACGATGTACTAAACGAAGATCGCGGATCTAAAGAACGTATCTCTCAGCTGTTTGTTGTAGCAGGGCAGACTCGTTCGGAAGTTAGCGAACTTCAAGCGGGAGATATTGGAGCTACAGTTAAACTAAAAGATGTTAATACAGGTAATACTTTGAATGGAAAAGGTATTGATAATAAATTTGATTTCATTAAGTATCCTAACTCAAAATATCGCCGTTCGATCAAAGCTGTTAACGAGGCAGATTCGGAGAAGATGATGGAGATTCTTTCTCGTATGCGTTCCGAAGATCCTACTTGGATTGTTGAACAATCAAAAGAATTAAAACAAATCATCGTTTCCGGACAAGGTGAGTTTCACTTGAAAACTCTTAAATGGCGTATAGAAAATAATGATAAATTGGCTATTGAGTTTGGAGAACCTAAGATTCCTTATCGTGAAACCATTACAAAACAAGCTCGCGCCGACTATCGTCATAAGAAACAATCGGGAGGAGCAGGGCAGTTTGGAGAAGTTCATTTAATAATCGAACCATATGAAGACGGTAAACCAATGCCGGAGGTCTATAAATTCAATGGACAAGAATTTAAGATTCAAGCACGTGATGTTCAAGAACATCCACTTGAGTGGGGAGGTAAATTAGTCTTCGTTAATTCAATCGTTGGAGGTTCTATTGATGCTCGCTTTTTACCGGCTATTTTAAAAGGTATTCTTGGCCGTATGGAGCAAGGTCCATTAACTGGTTCGTATGCTCGTGATGTACGTGTTATTGTTTATGATGGAAAGATGCACCCGGTAGATTCTAATGAAATCTCTTTCATGCTTGCCGGAAGAAATGCATTCTCAGAAGCTTTCAAAAATGCAGGACCAAAAATCCTTGAGCCTATTTATGATGTAGAAGTATCACTTCCTGCTGAATATATGGGTGATGTGATGGGAGATTTGCAAGGCCGTCGCGCAATGATTATGGGAATGAGTTCTGAAAAAGGATATGAAAAATTGATGGCTAAGGTGCCTCTAAAAGAAATGAGTAGTTATTCGACTTCGCTAAGTTCTATTACCGGAGGTCGCGCGTCGTTTACAATGAAGTTTGCCGGTTACGAACTTGTTCCGACAGATGTACAAGATAAACTATTGAAAGAATACGAAGCATCTCAAACAGAAGAGTAAAATCGTTTCATGATAATTGTATTGGAATAGGCTGTTCTATAATGGAGCGGCCTATTCTTTTTATTCTTTGTCAAAGATGTTTTTGCGTGTGGGAATTGGTAAATCCATATCTTCGGTTAACGAGATGTTGTTATAACGTACCCGCTTTGCTTCTTCTAAGAAAAGAATAATATCCGATTCTATATGAGTGATGTTTTTACAAAAAGTTTTGTTTTTCTTGGTGGGTTTGAACTCGGAAATAAAATATTGAAGGGGCAATAATATTTCAGATACAACCTCTTTGTGAAAATAGGAAACGGCTTTTCGACAGCGATCTTTCAAAAAAGCAATATCTTCATTAGCTCCTTCCTGGACGATAGAGGTTAGTTGTTGTTTGAATCGAAAAGATATTTCTTCCAATTCGCGGGCTTTTTTGTTAAATCGAATCAATAGTTTTCTTAATGGTTGATATTCTTCGCCCTCTTTATCGTGGAGAAGCTTATCGAGATCTTTAAGTATATTAAATATTGGTTTCCATTCAAAGTATTGAATAAGCCTGGCTGCCCAAAACTTACGCTTCCCTTTCTCAAACAATGCTAATAATTCAGTTTCTTCTTTTTCGTTTTGACTAAATTTAATAGCATAGGGATCAGTCATAATAGATCCCGGATGAATTTTTGAGAAGAGAACGATTCCGCTAAGTGAAGTACAACGGCTTAGTGCTACGTAAGTTTGACCGGCGGCAAAAGAAGCTCCGATGTCAATAATTACTTTGTCGAAAGTTAGTCCTTGACTCTTGTGAATGGTAATTGCCCAAGCCAAACGAATAGGGTATTGCGTAAATGATCCTAAAACTTCATCTTCTATTTCGCCAGTCTCTTTGTTTAGAACGAAACGTTTGTTTTCCCAGATATTCTTTGTTACCAATATCTCTTTATTTGTATCCGGAAGATTGACATAAATCTGTTCTCCTTCGATACGTGATATTGTGGCAATTTTTCCATTGTAATAACGTCGAGGTTCTTCAGTGTCGTTTTTGATAAACATAACTCGAGCACCTTCTTTCAATTGAAGTTGCATTTCTGTTGGAAGTAAATAATCGGGAAAGTCATCTTTTATTTGTCCGGTAAATATCCGGACCGGAGTAGACAACTCTTGTAGATTTCGCTCATTAATACGATCGGCTTTATAGTTATGAGTTGTGAGCGTTATATAATTATCTTCCTTGTCGGGCTCGAATCGATAACTACATAAGTCATTCAATGTCTTTAAATCATTGGGGGTAGTTTTATTATTCCGAATCCGATTGAGTAAATCAACAAATATAGAATCGCTTTGACGGTAAACTGTTTTAAGCTCAATATAAATAGGATTGGTTTGCTCCATAACTTTAGCATGAAAGAAAAATATCCCTTGATAATTTTCTTTCAATAGGTTCCAATCATCTTCTTTAACAACCGGAGGTAACTGAAACAAGTCTCCTATATAAAGGATCTGTACTCCTCCAAATGGTAACGTATTTCGTCGTATGATTCGTAAAGTAGTATCAATTGCATCCAAAGTGTCTGCCCTGAGCATACTTACTTCATCAATGATGAGTAATTCTAATTGCCGGAGCATATTAAGCTTCTGTTTCGAGAACCGGAAAAAGTTCTTCTTTAAGGATGCGATTGAATAATCTGGCAAAAAAGGATTGAACGAGAGCTGGAAAAGAGAATGTAAAGTTACACCATCGGCATTGACGGCTGCTACGCCGGTTGGAGCAGCAACGATGGTTCGTTTATGAGTATTCGACCGAATATATTTCAAGAATGTAGTCTTCCCTGTTCCGGCTTTCCCTGTTAAGAACAGATGTTCCGAAGTCTGATTGATAAAGTCTTCTGCTAAGCGGAATATTGTATTATTTTCGTCGGGAGTAATCATTCTCAGACTGGTTAAAGATCAAGCAAAGGTAATGAAAAAGCCTTGAACTTCAAATAATCTTGGATTACTTCACTATCTTTGCAGAGACAACGGATATGCCAATGTCTCGGACAAGGCGTATCCATTTTATTAATTACTAAATATTTTATGGTATGAAGCACAAAATGCTTAAAAAGAAAGCGGCTTATCGTTTCCGGCGATTTGCCCGCAAGGCCTATGCAGCGTTTAATAGCATGCATAAGGAAGTGTCTATTGGCGTAGTAACGGCATCTATGTTGGTCTTTGCGGGTATTACCGAATCGGCGGCACAATCTCAGATGACACTTATTCCCGATTCTATTCCGGATTTGGAATTGGAAGAAGTTGTTGTTTCTTCTTCTATTGCTGATTTGACACTCGGACGGATCGCCCAACCGGCAGTAATAATCTCTTCAAAAGAAGTAGAGCGACAGCCTGTCCAAAGTGTACAAGATTTACTAAAACCTATTGCTGCTCTCGATATAAGGCAACGAGGACCCAACGGAGTCTTAGCCGGAATCTCTATTCGAGGAGGCACTTTCGAACAAACAGCGGTTCTTCTCAACGGCGCTAATCTTTCAAATCCGCAAACAGCGCACTATTCTCTCGACATTCCCATCAATCTTTCCGACATCGAACGTATCGAAGTTATTCAAGGCCCATCGTCTCTTCTATTCGGTGCTTCTGCGTTTTCGGGAGGAATTAATATAATAACTAAAAATAACAAAAAGTCTGATAGACTATTTGCGACAGCAGAAGCAGGCATGTACGGACTTCTCAGCGGTTCTGCACGAGGTGCATTTCAAGCCGGAGAAACTTCGCACTCATTGTCGATCGGGTTTAGCCGTTCCGATGGATATTGCAATAACTCAGACTACGATCTTTTCAATACTCTTTGGCAAAGTGAGTGGCAATCAGACGAGGCGAGTCTTTTATTTAACTTCGGAGTTAATGACAAGTCGTATGGTGCTAATACCTTTTACTCGGCTGCCTATCCGAACCAATATGATGACACGCGTTCTTATTTCGCAACACTACGCGGCGAAACAAACGGCCGGATCAAGTTTACTCCACAACTCTATTGGAGCCGCCACGATGACGATTTCTATCTTGTTCGGGGAGCTTCGCCTAATGTTCATCAAACGGATGTTTATGGATTATCACTTAATGGACAATATACCTTTGGGCTTGGACCGTTAAATTTTGGAGGAGAGATAAGGCAGGAAGGTATTGTTAGTTCTGTTTTGGGAAACGACAACCGAACGAATACAAGTTATTTCATTAACCAAACAATACTGCTCGATCGGTTCACTTTTACGGCCGGGCTGTTAGCCAATCATAATACGTTTGTCGGAACAGATTTCGAACTTTTCCCGAACATAGGGATCTCGTATCAAATACAGAATGGGTTCCGCTTGTTCTCTTCTTGGAATACAGCCACCCGTATGCCTACCTTCACAGACTTATATTATACCAGTCCGACACATACGGGTAATTCGGACTTGAAACCCGAACGTTCATCCTCTTTTGAGCTTGGAAGTAAATACAGTACACGCTTCGTCTCGGCACAGTTGTCGGGTTTCTATTTTCATGGAAAGAATATGATTGATTGGGTGAAAGATAAACCGGACGATCTTTGGCGGTCAGCGAATTTTACCGAGATTGATAAGTTTGGAGTTGAGGCAACTCTATCCACCAAAGTCAGACATACTGATTTTTCAGTTGCTTTCCTTTGGATGACACAATCGAAAGATGCTTCGGGACTTATCTCAAACTATGCCTTAGATTACCTCCGATATAAACTTACGGCTTCGTTGAGCCATCCTATTTATCGTTCTCTTACTGCTAATTGGCAATTTCGATGGCAGAAACGAGAAGGAACATTTACGCAATACGAGGCTCTTAAACCATCGTACGAACGAGAATATCCGGCTTTTGCTCTTCTCGACTTAAAGTTGAACTATCAACTGGATAAGCTTGGTGTTTTTCTCGCAATAAATAATCTTTTCGACACGGATTATTACGATTTAGGAAATATACCGCAACCCGGATTCTGGTTTACCGCAGGAATAAACTGGCGATTGCAATAAGATAACCAACTCTGCTTCCCCTATATTATTTACATAGGGGAAGCTTTTTTTATCCAAATAAATGCTGTATTTTTGCCTCTCGAGAAGAGTGCGTTTCCTTTTATTATCAAATAGTCAAAGATAAATGATAAGTCAACCCAAAGTAGTAGTGAGTCTAACCTCCTTTCCGGCGGCAATCCCGTACGCGGTTCGCGCTGTACAATCAATATTACAAGGATCGGTCAAACCGGATAAATTGATACTTTATCTTACATTCTCGCAGTTTCCGGAAGGAGAAATTCCCTCCTCGTTGCGAGAAATAGAAAGCTCAAATCCTATCTTTGAGATAAGGAACTATGATAAAGATATTCGCTCTTACCGTAAGCTCGTCCCCGCTCTGTTAGACTTTCCGGAGGATACTATAATTGTGACGGTAGATGATGATGTAAATTATCATCGCCATTTGTTACGCGATCTTCTTCGCCTTCATAAACAATACCCCAAAGCAATCCTTGCTCACCGTGCCAAACGAATAGAAGTAGACAAACCTTACCGTAAATGGAAAAAATATCGTTGGTATCACTTTCTTTTAACAAAATATCATCTTGGATACGAAAACCTGGCCACTGGGGTAGGAGGAGTACTTTATCCTCCTCATGCTTTGAAGAAAGATATGATAGATGAGGGTTTGTTTACGCAGATCGCACCTACCACAGATGATATATGGTTCTGGGCGGCTGCTGTAGCCAACGGAACGAAAATAATGCCTGTCCCTTTTGGGTATAATAAACCTCGCGGATTGGATAAACCTCGCAATTTATCACTTAAAACAACCAATTTCAAGTCGAAAGTAGATCTTAATCATACGGCACTTATGCGTATTATTGAGAAATATCCTATCGTAGGAAAAAGGATAAAATAAGTAAGTCAAATTCTCGTCTAATGACAGGTGGATTTTCACTCTCATAGTATGATATTGTAGTTGTTAGTAAATCAGCCGTTTGGTTGTCTTTATTGATTGGCTGTTTTTGCTAAAACTACCTTCTCTTTGTGTCGAATAAAAAATTACTCATACGGATCAATACTCCATATGCGTTTTTAATCGTACCTTTGTCGGGTATTTTATACAGTTTAAAATTACTACATTTCAAAGCGAGGGAAAAATATGGATATCGATCTGGTATATCTGTGGGTAAATGGAAACGACCCGGCATGGCAAGCCAAACGACAAGCTTTTATAGGAGGAACGGAAGAAGATTCGGCAACTAACTGCAAAGGACGTTATGTAGACAATGACGAACTGAAGTATAGTCTTCGTTCTGTAGAGAAATATTTACCATGGATTCGAAAGATCTATATTGTTACAGACGATCAAACTCCCGACTGGCTCGATACTTCTCATCCGAAGATTGAGATTGTTGATCATAAAGTTATTTTACCTAAGGAAAGTCTTCCTTGCTTTAATTCATCTTTAATTGAGAAGTTCATATACCGGATTCCCGGTTTGTCAGAACGCTTTCTTCTAGCTAATGATGATACGTTTGTAAACAACCCACTGACTCCAGAAGATTTCTTCGACGGAAACGGATTCCCAATCATTCGCCTTACGCGTAAAAGATTAAGAAGAATCCGATGGATATGGAGAGAAAGAATACGTAAGAAACCATTGCACAATCATAGTCGAAAAATTGCTAATGCTTCTGAGTTAGTAAAGGCTCGATACGGTAAGTATTATACCGGATTACCACATCATAATATCGATGCTTATTTGAGAAGTGATTGCAAACGGGTGGTGGAGAATCTTTTCTTCGACGTTTTTGCCAAAGAATTTGGGCATCACATGCGCAATCAAAACGATACGCATCGGATTATTTATTATTATATTGCTTTATTTGAAAAACGCGGATGCTTACGGTATGTATCAGACAAGGAATCTCTCCACGTACATATCCATAAAGATAGCTCGTATCAGAAGTTGGAACGATACAAACCTACATTCTTTTGTATGAATGATTCGCAATACGCGCAAGACAGCGACCGGGAAAGAGCAAAAGTTGTATTAGAAACTCTTTTCCCCGAAAAATCACAATACGAATTATAACGGATTGGTTTATAAGTTGCGATATATTCCGCTCTCTTCTTCTATATCATTCAGGTCGTATTGATCGAAGTAATCCAATCCCCGAATGCTTGTAACTCGCGATCTGCCTCGTGCCCGTTTCCCTAAGAACTCTTCGTACGATTTTATTGCATAATGATTGATCCGGATAATATCGTGTTGAGGCTCGCGATCGCGGAAACCTTTACGAATCCGGCTTCCGTTCGAGTCGACTGCTTTGCCGTTTATTCTTGCAGCCTCATGACTTCCGATAAATGTGAAGATACGTCGAGGATCAACAATGCTTTTAACGTGTCGGTTTAGTTTGTGTCCCGGAAGCGAGTGCTTTGTAAATCGTTCCATTACGCTTCCTTCTGTTTTTTCTTTAGCTCCGCCGCTACCATAGACCAGCCAATTTATTTCGACAGATGGGTATTGTTCGAGAGGTTTAAGAAACTCCGGGATTGATTTGTCGCGTAAAGGCACAATAAACTCGTCTAAGTCTATGACAGCAATCCATCTTGCTTCTAACCGGTGTGTTTCGAAACAATGATCATAGATAGGTAATTGCTGCTTTTTACCTTCCCAGAAAGTATAATCAACAAGTCCGGAGGCTATGTAAGGCTCTAAGATTTGTTTAGTATTATCATCACTTTCGTTATCATAGATATAAAACTTATCCACTCCCATTTTGCGATGCCATTCTATCCATTCGGGAAAGTAAGGTCCTTCGTTCTTTGCCATCGCACATACGGCTAAATAGTAAGAAACAGGAGTATTTTTCTCTTTTCGTAGCGAACGAATCAATTTTAAAGCACGGATAGGGCCGTATCGTAAAATCCCGCGCCATCTGTTGCGAGTCATTTTATGAGGGATAATACTTGCGAGAGCTTCTGCTAACTTTTTGTTCATAACCGATTTGTCTTATATCTCAAAACTGGATTTACTTGGCAATATGCTATCGAATGCTTTTTCGAGTTCGTCCATTACTTGCGAATAGTTGCGTATGTGTACATTGTCGTTTAGACAAACCAATTTGTATGATTGATTCCGTACTGCTTCGATTGCTTGTTCCGACTTAATGAGCAAAGGCAACATCTTCGTGTCTTGATAAGTGTTGTAAGGAACAAAATTACCTTGACATATTTGCCAAGTACGAAAAAGTTCCGGTGTTAAGTCTTTAGTAGTTCGAAACCGATGCGCAGATGATTTCAATAATTCTTCTCCTGCTGCCGACCAAACGTCTTCGAATGTTTTTTTAAGATAAGGTTGTGCATTATGTGGCGTACGTAAAGTAACAAACTTCGGATAGAATTTAAGCAAGTAAGTTAACCGGGCTTTCTTGCCATACATCTTGTTGTACCATTTGTCGTGATGAACCCGTAGCACTTCCTTTTTATCGAAATGCTTATTAATAAGTCTGATATTGTTTCGTATCCTTTTTTCCCATTGAGATAAGCCCGAATTGTAACGAAAAGCGGCTATATCACAAGGCAATCCGTTTTGAAAAAAACGTTCTTTGCCTACTTTGTTTATAATGAAAAAGTCGTCGTTGAAGTAAACAAAATGTTCCGACAAACCGGGAATCTTGTACATGTGTGATTCGATAGAAGTCGAGTTGAAACATGGAAGAAATTGTTTGGGAATGAAGTCTTCGTGATTGACAAGATTAATCTTTGGATTGTTCTCATCTAACCAATCGGGTTTTTGTCCACAAGTAACGAAATGAATCTTACGTACCCAAGGAGCAAATTCTTCGACGCCACGAAACCAATATTTAAGAAAACCATGATCGCGAAAGCGGGCTTCCGAAAGCGAGTTGTTTGTGTTGTCGATCTTACCTGCATACTTGGCAAAATCAGCTCTCCACTTTGGGTCGTCCATGTCTACCCAGGTAATTACAAAATCTATATCCATTGTTTCAATGTATTTCTATTAAAATATCTTGAGGTGTGTTTGTCTTGTTTATATATTACTCTCATTGGTTTCCTCTTTCCTTTTCGAGTGTTTGAATCGATTATGACTCCATAAATACAATTCGGGTTGCCTCCGGATCATATTTTCCAGATGCTGATAGTATATATTTGTTAATTCAAAGTCGGGTAGGGAGCTTGGGTTATCGTGTAACTTAATGAAAGATGCTTCGTAATAGCCGCGTTTTATCCGTTTAATATCTAAATAATAGGCTTTCAGTTTGTATCGCTTAGTGATTTTTTCTGTCCCGGTTAAGACGGGAGTTGACCGATTAAAAAAATCAATGAAGTAATGAGCGTGCTTCTTTCTGGGCGATTGATCGGCAATATAACCGGTAATAGTTACTCTGTTGTTAGATAATTGCTCGTTTACCCAGCGTAAGGTTTCTTTCATTTCTACATTAATAGCCCCAAATCGTTTTCTGTTTTGATAAAGGAGCTTGTCTACTGCTTTATTTCTGAGTTTATGGTATATCTGGGCTGGAAGTGATCCTTTATATAAGTGCAAAGGCATAGAACTAACCCATTCCCAATTACAATAATGTCCGACATAAAGTGAGATCGAATCTCCGGATTCTAGTATGGAGTTGACTTCTTCTGTGTTTTTGAACGACATTCTTTTCCTAATTCCTCGTTCCGAAATACTAGCATATTTGTTCATTTCGAATAAAACATCGAGGAAGAAGTGGTAAAACCGGCGCTCTAACCGAATAAGTTCTTTCTCTTCTTTTTCCGGAAATGCGATGCGAAGGTTCTTTCTAACAATCTTTCGGCGATATCTAATTAAATAATAAAAAGGATAAAACAGAATGTCTGATATAACATACATCACCGGTAAAGGGATGATGGAATAAGATAACCATATGGTTTTCAGAACGTAATACGCTATGGTACTCCCAATCTTCATTATTTACCCTTTATTACTATTAATTGCTTAAGCGGGTTATTGCTTTTTCTATCCGACTGATTGTTTCCTCCTTCCCGATAAGTTCTGTGATGTCGAAAATATGTGGTCCTTTCGATTCTCCTACAAGTGACAAGCGGAAAGCGTTCATGATTGCTCCCATGTTATACCCTTTTGTTTCGATCCAAGGGATAACAATCGACTCGGTATTCGCAGCAGAAAAGTCGCTGATAGGTTTTAGTAGTTCGATTAATTCGGTTAGTTGAGCAGGAGTTTCTTCTTTCCAGCGCTTTTTGACTACCTTTTCGTCGTAGTTTTCAGGAGCTTCGAAAAAGAAATACGACTGTGCCCAAATTTCTTTTACGAAATTGACCCGTTCTTTTACTAATCCTACGGCTTTTGTTACATATGCTTTATCGGTTAGTTGCGGATACTGCTTCATAAACAATTCGGCAATCTCCTCGTTTGATTTTTGTTGTATGTATTGATGATTAAACCATTCGCCTTTCTTGTAATCAAACTTGGCTCCGCTTTTACTTACTCTTTCTAAAGAGAATAGATCAATCATTTGTTCGCGCGAAAGAAGTTCCATATCATTACCCGGATTCCAGCCTAATAAAGCAAGGAAATTGACAACAGATTCGGGAAGGTATCCGTTTTCTCTGTATCCCGACGATGTTTCGCCCGACTTTGGGTCTTTCCATTCCAAAGGAAATACCGGAAATCCTAAACGATCGCCGTCTCTTTTGCTTAATTTTCCGTTTCCTTCCGGTTTTAATAGAAGCGGGAGATGGGCAAAGGCAGGCATAGTGTCTTGCCATCCCAAGTATTTATAAAGGATAACATGCAAAGGAGCCGATGGTAACCATTCTTCTCCTCGTATAACATGCGTGATTTCCATCAAATGATCGTCAACTATATTGGCTAAATGGTAGGTAGGTAAATGATCGGCCGATTTATAAAGTACTTTATCGTCAATAACGGAAGAGTTTATAATTACTTTTCCACGAATAAGATCATCTACTACGATTTCTTGATTAGGTTCTATCTTGATACGGACAACATATTGTTCGCCCGAAGCAATTCGTTTTTCGACTTCCTCTTTCGATAGTGTTAAGGAGTTGGTCATTCCCATCCGGGTCGAGGCATCGTACTGAAAGTTTGCTATTTCGTTGCGTTTTGTTTCCAACTGTTGCGGCGTATCGAAAGCAATATAAGCTAATCCGTCGTTTAGAAGCTGATCGACGTATACTTTATATATATGTTTTCTTTCCGATTGACGGTATGGTCCATAAGTTCCACCATTTATGTGCGGACCTTCATCGAAACTAAGTCCTAACCAATCGAAAGCTTCGATGATATATTTTTCGGCTCCTTCAACAAAGCGTTGAGAATCGGTATCTTCTATTCGAAGGATAAAATCGCCTCCGTTTTTCTTCGCAAATAAGTAATTATAAAGTGCTGTTCTTACTCCTCCTATATGTAAAGGACCTGTGGGACTTGGAGCAAAACGTACTCTTGTTTTTCTTTCTGACATGACCATGTGATAATTTTTCACAAAAGTATATTTTTTTTTTGGTTAAACATAGGGTTTGCCGCTTTAGTTAACCGAAATTGAGTATTAAAATTGACCGGATAATATTTGGGAAGTTAATTTAAAACTATCAAATGGTATCTTGCAATGTGAAATTTGTTAATAAATGACAAATACGACTTGTGGAAACTATGAATGCCTTTCTTTGGTGAAGATAGGAATGTTGAAAATTTCAAGGTTTATTTATTCCCATATTTGGAAATAAATACACATGCAGTATGAAATAATGCAATTCCTGCAATTATAAAATAGATACTGGTATTGCCGATTCCTTTGATTTTGGATATATCTGCACAGCAAATTATTAATAATATCGCAGTAGGAATGCTATAGACGGTTAAGCAAAGGGTTATTAAAGGGCCAAGATTAAATAGATCATTCCATGAAGCATATTTTTTGCATCCTTTATAACAAATAACAGCGAAACTAATCAATAACGTGAGAATAATAGATATTGTATAAAAGTGCTGTATGTATAAATCTACAAGGTTATTATAAAATTCAGTTGCCCCCATTTTTTCTTCTTTTTCGTTTTTTATAAAAGAGGTAGAGATACAATATGATTGATGGAGTAAGTAGAGATATTAATATCTCTACAAATGCAATTCCGTTATTCCAAAACATATTTAAGAGAGCAAATATGATTGCGCTTGCCCCAAGAAGACCAGGAAAAACATAGGAAATTTTTTTCTCTCTAGGTATTATTTTCAATGTTATTTTATCTAATTCATCACAAATCTCTATAAGTTCTGAAACCGTATTTTCGTACTTGTCAATTCTCTCTTTTGTTAATTGAGTTTCTCTGGTGTCGACTAGGTCTCTCTTGATTTTGGTAAGATATGGTAATGTTTTAGTGTAATATTCAGGATAGGCTTCTTCTAATGAAGAAAAACTTACAGAATTTTTAAACTCTTCGATGTATTGTAGTCTGTCAAGTATTATAACCTCGCAGGCGTCATAAATTGCTCGATATAAATGTCCCTCAGCTTTAAATAATTCTGGTTCTAATTTGGTTTTGTCTGATAAGGATCTCATTATATGGTCTAAAGCTCCTCTTAATTCATTCATTGTCGTAACAACTATCCCTCTTTTACTATTGTAGTATTCGGATAGAAGCATAAGGTGTTTGGCTCTTTTGTAGATGACAGAAAGCTGTAATATCCGGGAAAAAAAGACGTCTTTCTCCTCTTCTGTGAAATTTTCAACCATAAATTATTTAAATGAGAATTTCGAGATTCTTTTCTTAGCTGCTTTAACATCGCTAGGAAGAAATATTCTCAACGAAGACAGACGAACACTTCCTCGTACTCTAGTTAAATTAATGTCTTTAGTCTTATTATCTTCTTTTATTACAGCAAATTCTTGAAACATTAAATTTTCTGAGTTTGGAGTATTCATTAATGAATGTAATTTGTTGATAATAATATTATTCATCTGCATTTTTTAATAGTTGTCTGTTTTTTTTTGTTGATAGAAAAAACAAAATTCTGACTGCAAAGATAAGAACTATTATTTGAATGTCAAATAGTTATTTGTTTATTTATTTTATCCAAACGGCTTTTTTGTAAATTTGTCATGTGTAAATAATATTTGGATATATAATTATGAGTGATTTTAGAAGGATGAGATGTTGGTTTTGATATGAATTTTTTGAGAGGAAATGTTGTGTAAGTTCGATTTCATAACCGAATCATTAAAAATGATAGTGAAAAAGTTTTAGTATAACTTAGGTCAAGTTTTAGTATAACTTAGGTCAAGTTTTAGTATAACTTGGGTGAAGTTTTAGTATCTTTTTTTGAGATTGTAGGGAAAGTCGGTTCGGTTACTTTCGGGCGTCTGTTCCCCAATACAACTTATTTCGCAGGGTTTGATAAAAGGTTTGGCCGGTTCTTTTGATAATTTTCAATTTGAAGTCGGCTTTTTCTATCCGGAACTCACTACCGGATGGATATACTTCGGATCGTCCGTCTAAAGATATTAGAAAGTTTTTGCTGCGAGATTCTACTTTGAAGCGGAGAGTGTAATCGTCGGGAATAACTAAAGGTCTAACATTCAAAGAATGAGGAGCAACCGGACTGAGAACGAAATTTTTTGACTGAGGAATAAGTATTGGTCCGTTCACACTAAGCGAATAAGCTGTCGATCCGGTGGGTGTGGCAATCAATAAACCGTCTGATAAATATTCTGTAAGAAAGTCGTCGTTCAAATAAGTAGAAATAGAAATCATAGCCGAAGTATCTCTTTTTAATAGGGCTACTTCGTTCAGGGCAAATCCGTTTTGATTCCGGGCAGTAAGGTGTTTTATCTGGAGGAGTGTCCGTTCTTCGATTTTATATTCTTTCTGTTCGATTTCGTTAATTACATCGGCAATCTCATCTGTGTTTATATCTGCCAAAAAACCTAAACGTCCGGTGTTGATTCCTAAAATAGGAATGTTTTGATTGCTTACCCAAGCTGCGGTTTGTAGGAATGTTCCGTCGCCTCCTAAGCTAATTACAAGATCTAACGGGAATTTGTCGGAGTTGATTAATCCTAATATTTGAGGAGTATAGGCGAATTGTTTGGATAGATAGTTATAAAAATGTTTTTCTACCCAAATATCGGCATCCATTGCTTTGAGTCGGTCGAAAAGTTCTTTTATCGAATTTTGCTTTCCCGCCTGATAACTGCTTCCGAATATTCCTATTTTCATAGATTTACATTTCCAGATAGAACATCAATTCGTCTAAACGGTTCTTCATTGTTTCGTCTGTTAAGCTTTGTTTTTGTATTAAGTACTTAACCAAATAGTCGAAACGTTCCAAGCTTCGCACAACATTGCTCGCATCTTCCAAATCTAATTTGAGAGCCAGAAAAGATTTTGAGGTTTCTTCATCAAGAAACGAAATCAAATTCATTATTCTTGCATTGTTTTGTTCTACCAAATGAGATAATTGGGAAAGAGAATAGTCCTGAGGAAGTATTTCGAGGATAACCCAAGCTCCTTCTAACGATACGTTAGAGATGGAGTTTACTTCATCGATTTTCTTTCGAATGCGGGAAGCAATGTTATTTTCAGAGTCAATCAGAACCATTATGTTATTTTTATAGAAAACTTTGCCAAAGATTTTTAATTATTCAAAGAATAAATTACTTTTGTACCTCAGTATGTAACTGATTTTGCGTAAAAAACGCACAAATATAGTTATTTAATTCATTATTATTGTCAAAATATAAATAATTAATAAAACTTATGAGCCTACTACTTCAAATTCAAGAACAAATTGTTAACTTGGAAGGTGAGATACTTGCACCATTAGAAACTCCGGTGCCTGAAGAAGTAAAAATGAATCTGTTCGAAATGGCTGTTAATGGGGGATGGTTGATGATTCCGATTATCCTTTTGCTGTTTATTGCGATAGGAATATTTATCGAACGGGTATTAGTTATTAATAAAGCAGCAAAAGAAGATGATTCTTTTATGCATCGGATAAAAGACTATATACACGAAGGCAAAATACAATCGGCTATCAATCTATGCAAACAAACCAATACTCCTTATGCAAGAATGATAGAAAAAGGTATCTCTCGATTGGGAAGACCTATGAACGACATCCAAGTTGCAGTAGAAAATGTAGGAACTATCGAGATTGCTAAGCTGGAAAAAGGCTTTCCTTGGGTGGCAACAACGGCGGCTGCGGCTCCGATGATCGGATTTTTGGGAACAGTTACCGGAATGATTCAAGCTTTCTTTGATATGGCAAACGCGGGAAGCGATGTAAGTATCGGTCTTCTTTCCGGAGGTATCTACCAAGCTTTAGTAACTACGGTTGCCGGGCTTATTGTTGGTATTATTGCCTTGTTCGGATATAACTATTTAGTTTCGAGAGTGAATGGTGTTGTTGCTAAAATGGAAAACCAGTCAATGGAGTTCATGGATTTATTGAACGAACCCATCAAATCATAACTACTATGTCTATCAAAAGAAGAACTAAAATAAGCGCAGACTTTAGTATGGCGTCTATGACAGACGTTATCTTCCTGCTTCTTATCTTTTTCATGATTACTTCGACTTTAGTAGTTCCGAACGCTATCAAAGTAACATTGCCGCAAAGTGCTCAGCAAACCAACGCAAAGCCTTTGACGCGCGTCACTGTTGATGCCGAATTAAACTACTTTGTAGGAACAGGTGGGCAAACAGATATGCAAATCTCGTTTGAAGATTTGACTCCTTTTCTGCAACAAGCAATGATGGAAGATCCCGAGATGTATGTTGCTCTTTATGCCGACGAATCAATTCCATATAAAGAAGTAGTAAAAGTCTTGGATATTGCTAATCAAAATAATTTTAAAATGATCTTGGTTACAAGGCCTCAATGAAAAAGATCGATAAAGATAAAATAATAGGATTCGGAATCTCAGCAATAGTAATCATATTATTGCTTTTGTTGCTCTCGATCATGTATCTGCGAGCCGTTCCTCATCCCAAAGAAAACGAAGTAATCCTTTTCTCCGGAGGAGTAGCACTTAATTATGGCGATGTAGATTGGGAAGGCGGAACGTTTACGCCCGAAGAAAGAATCCCGGTACCGGTACATACAAGCGTTCCCGAAGGTATTAGGAATCCGGAAACACCTTCGGTCATCACAGACGACTCGGAAGATGCTCCTGCTCTTGTTGCAGAAAGAGAAAGAAAAGAACGTGAAGAAAAAGAAGAACGCGAACGTCAGGAAAAAGCAAGACAAGAAGCTGAACGTCGTAGGCAAGAAGAGATAGATAATCAAATGTCTAACCTTTTTGGTGAGGGTAACTCGGGAGCCGGACAAAGTTCGGGATCAACTGCTTCGGGAGGAAATCAAGGAATAAGTAATAGTGGTAGCGGAGGATATGGAGACTTCGATTTAGGAGGTAGGGGACTTTATCCGGGATCGGCTCTTCCTAAACCGGCTTATACTGTTCAAGACGAAGGAATTGTTGTTGTAGAAGTGACAGTAAACCCGCAAGGACGTGTTATTGCAGCACAAGTTCGGGCAAAAGGAACAAACATAACAAACGAAAGTATGAGACGTTCTGCTATCGAAGCCGCTAAAAAAGCTCGTTTTGCAGTTATTAATGAAACAAATAATCAATTCGGAACAATTACTTATCGATATAAGTTGAATTAATTTTCAGATAACACATAAATATTATCGTATGAAAAAAGTCTTTTTATTCTTAGCAAATGGTTTTGAAGAAATAGAAGCAATAGCTACTATTGATGTTTTGCGCAGGGGAGGATTAGATGTAACAACTATATCAATCTCCGGTTCGGAAGAAGTAACAGGAGCTCATAATATAAAGGTAATTTCAGATAAACTTTTTGAAGAAACCGACTTCTCTGAAGGAGACTTGTTGGTATTGCCGGGCGGTATGCCGGGAGCTTCGAATCTGAACGAACACGAAGGATTAAAAAACCTCATAATGAAATATAATACCGAAGGAAAGTATCTTGCTGCTATCTGTGCTGCGCCTTTGGTGTTGGGAGGCTTAGGCATCCTTAAAGGAAAGAAAGCAACTTGTTATCCAAGTTTCGAGCCTCAGTTGATTGGAGCCGACGTTTTGGAAGACGGTGTTGTTGTAGATGGACGCATAACAACCGGACGTGGTCCGGCTTTTGCCGCTTCTTTTGCTCTATCTTTAGTCGCTCAATTGCAAGGATCGGAAAAGGCAGAAGAAGTAGCTTCCGGTATGTTGCTAAATAATGCGTAAAACAATTTGATGTTACAATCGTTTACCGAGTGAAACATAAAACAATAAACGAATGAAAGAAAACGGGAATATCATAGTCGCAGCCCTTTTTATCGCTTTAGGGCTTTTCTTGGGAGGAATGCAAATTAATAAAGGCATTAAAAGTACGCAAGATTCTCAGAGGGTAGTTTCGGTAAAAGGACTTTCCGAAAAGGAAGTAGCGGCGGATAGAGTTACTTGGCCGATCTTGTTCAAAGAAGCCGACAATGATTTGGTAACCTTGTACAATAAGATAGAGAAGAATAATGCAAAGGTGATCAATTTCTTAAAGGCGAACGGAATAAGTGATGCCGAAATTATTATATCTCCCCCAGATATTATTGATTATCAAACGGAACGTTATATGTCGCAAGATTATAAGTATCGTTACAATGGTACTTCTATTATTACAGTTTCGAGCAATCATGTAGATAATATTCGGGTTCTTATTCCTCAAATCTCTCAACTAATAAAAGAAGGTGTAGCTATTGCGGCAAACAGGCAATATGATAACCCGGTTAATTATAGTTTTACGGGATTGAACGACATAAAGCCGACTTTGATTGAAGAGGCAACAAAGAATGCTCGCTCTACTGCCGAGAAATTTGCTACCGATTCTCAAAGTAAATTAGGTAAAATAAAATCGGCTTCGCAAGGACAGATTTCTATTTCTGATCGAGACGAAAACTCACCTCATATAAAACAAGTAAGAGTTGTATCAACTATTACTTATTATCTG
>JAJDGO010000059.1 GCA_030265685.1 Bacteroidales bacterium OttesenSCG-928-M11 | reverse complement strand
GCGCTCGCCACTCAATAAACTTACTTGGACTAAATAAACGCCCGAATGAGAAACGGACAGCTGAGTCGAAGTCTTGTTGACTGCCGAATGGCTGTCGAGTAAGCGGCCTTGAAGATCGTAAAGTTCAACACGGGTGATCAGTTGATCGGAGGTGATTACCAGCTCGTTATCGCTAGCGTAAACAGTAACGATGGCGCTGTCTTCAACCGGACGAATCACCGTGACGTCTTTCTTTTGCGCCCCTACTTTCAGGATAAAGCGATCGTCGTAAGACTTGCCCGACTGATGTTCGAATAGGTAACTTCCCTCTTGGAAAAGGTCGGTCTCGATGCCGGTTTTCGTATCAATTAAGACCAAAGACTCAACGGTTAAGTTCCTTACATTCTTGAAGTTCAAGGTAATATTGCCCGACTCTTCATAATAAACTCCCAACGGGATTGAGCGCTGTTCTTTGCCTTCGAACTGAACCGCATTGCGCTGATCGTTCTGATCCAACAGGTAAAGTTGAGGCGTGTTCTCGGCGTAAAGATAGAAGAGCTGATCGATGTTTTGTTTGTCCTCTTCGTTGAGAACAAGAGTGATCGAACTGCGATGACTTGCTTGCTCGGCCTCGATCGTTAATACATTATATAATATATTGCTCGATTTCATAGCATGATCCGTGCCGGTTGCGCGAGTAACCGATGCGGTCTCGAAAGGATAAACCAAATCGACTGCCTCTCCCGCCGTACCGATTGTCTCGATAAAGATGGCCTGTTGAGGTGCGATCGGGGTTGTTTTGTTGCTAATCGGTGCGTAAGTCTGGAAAGACTCTCCTTCGAACAAACGGTAATAGTTTTCTATCAATGTACTGTTGGAGGCGAAGAAAGCATCAAAGTTCATCGTTGACATACTGGGGTTACCCAACATAACTTCGCGACCGGCCGGAACCGAGATCGTAAACTCATGATCGGTATTGACTGCGCCGTCGAAGATAAAGCGGTAAGCATCGGCTCCGCGCTCTACAACAGCCGGAGTGTGGCTTGTCGAGATCGGATAAAACTCGCGATCTTGCCAGTAATAATGGATCGTACTCTCTTCCTCATCGGCATCGTATTCGTGGATGCGGTGATAATCGTCCAACTGAACGTCTTCGAAGAACGGAATCTCAATAATACCTTCCAATCCGTCCATATTCTGTTGGTAGTCAAAACTGTTTTTGTTGCGGCTTTCGCCCCAATGATCGTTGTCGCCGGCTACCCAAAGAGCCGTTGCATACAATTGTTCTTCGTTGAAAGGCGTACCCAAAGAATTATAAGGCTTAGTAAATCCGGCAAAATTACTGCCATCGATCTCTTCGTCGGCGTATTTCATTTGCCAAACAGCCGGATAACCACCTACCGAAAAGTCGCCGGTAACCACTTTCTTCAACGGGATAGACAAAGCATAGTAGCGATCGCGTTTCAGGTGCGAAGGTGTACGGTTTTCCACAAAACCCTCTTTCACCACGATGTCTTCCTCGCCCGTTTCGTAATAACCAAAGTTATATTGTACGAAAGCCCGGTCGTAGTCCAACAGATCGGTGCGAGCCACCTCGCCGCCAAACTCGAAACGGATGTCGGCACACTCGGCGGTATCGTACGTAGTATAGATCGTTTTGCTTAGGTCGGCGTAATAATCCAGTCCGTCCGGAATCAAAACATGAGTACATTTGCGAGGAATACGGAAAGCCTGAGGAGTTACCCCTGCAGGTTCGTACCAGTTAACCGGATTGTGCCAGTCCTGATCTTGGGCAGCACCCGTCCAAACCAACTCGTCGGGGTAGAGATAGATAGTTAGTGCACGGCGAGAATCTGTATTTACTAAATTTCCATCACGATAAACTTCCACATACAAATGTTGAACAGTATAGGAATCTTTAATTATCGTATAGCTATTCCCTTCATGTACAGCAGTTCCATCCTCCGGAACCTCGTACCACTTATAGGTATAAGTACCATCTTGAGGGTACATAGACAAAGTAACCTCATCGTATTCACAACCTACACCATAGGTATCGGTATAAGTCTTTGCCGGATAATAGTTATTATAGTATAAACACTCTTCATCTCCATGAGGAATAGTACTATCTTGTTCGTTCAAACGGAGTTGTAATCCTGTATATGGATCGGTTACGCCTGCTGCCGTTAAGTCTGACCAAGGGATAATCATTGTGATAACTTCCGTATCGCCCTTATCAATAGCAATATCGTAACTCTGGGATGCAAGTCGGGTAAAAACCCAACTATCAGTTGCATAAGCGCTTATTTGCAAAGGCTTAACAAACGTGTCATCACCTTGATTCAAAACATAAATAGTAATTTCTAAATCAGTACCTGTAGTAGTGTAGGTAACGCCAGCACTACCCTCGTTAGGATCGAAAGTCAAATCCGGACCATAACGAAACATCAAACCTTGATTATCTAATAGGGTCGCCTGTTGCAAGAAATTATTATAAGGCCGATGAGTATTACCATCCTTAGTTATAAAAGCAGCAGCTGGACTAATTGGAGTATTCACTGTTGTAAGATCATCATTTATATAAACTGGATTATAGCAATACTGATTCCAAACCGGACGTGCCCAAGCCCAAGGCGAACCCTCCGGATCGAAAGACTTATATACCCAAAGAGAACCGCTTATACTTGTTGTTCCTGGTATATCGGAATGCCCACCCACAATTAAGATTTCGGCTTGTCCATCATTATCAATATCGGCAATAGTGGGATATTCCATTCCTGTATCCGATAAATTTTCGATAAAAGCTTTATCTGTAGGAGGATTAGTAGAACCATCAATAATACGGAGCTGTGTTTCATCTCGATAGACTAATTCTGCTTTACCATCCATATCAAAGTCAAATAAAGTAATACCCGTCGAGCCTGAACCATCAAGGTGGGGTAATCGCCAAAATTCTTCCAATATCTTATCTGGACTATCCGGATTGTATTTGAATGCAAAAATATTCTTCTCCAATCCTACTTTAATCAAGACAATCTCTGCATTTCCATCTCCATCAATATCACCAACAAAAGGATAAGAAGTGAAAGTTACATCTGGTATATATTTTGTAGCTATAATTTGGTTGGTTCTTGGATTACCCACGTACAGAACACTTGAGCCGTTTCTTGTTCGTATAACAATTAAATCCAACTCTCCATCATTATCAATATCTGCAACAAGAGATGTACCACCTCCCGATACCTTATAGCTATCCTCTGAGGTATAATCAGGGTCCGCATTAGTTATTGTAGGAGTGGCAAGATATAAACTTTCTTGAAGGTAAAGTATATTATTATCTTCATCGGTTATAGCCTCGTACCCTTTATTCCCTGCAAGGCAATTCAACTTACCTGTTCCAAGCATATCAGCAACTACCATTACTACTCCAGTATCTGTTCTTGAAGTAATTAATCTTCCTGTAGAAGAGTCAAATATTCTCCCTGCAATAATTATTTCCGGAATTCCGTCATTGTTCAAGTCTCCAATAGTAGGAGTAATACCTGCAGTGTTACCAAATACTTCATCGCTTTCCCAAATAAGGTTCCCATCTATATCATAAGCACGTAAATAAAAGTCACCTTCTGCAACAAGAATCAATCCCATTTCACCTTGTCCTTCTACTATTGTCTTCACAATAGAGTATTTAGTATAAGAAGTCCAAGAAAAAAGAAATCTAGTATTAAATACGGAATAAGGAGCTGATAAATCATTTCCTTTATAAACTGAGATAGAAGATGCCGGACGATAAACACCATCTATAGTCGTGCCCATACCACCTTCCACATTTGAAGCAACTACTATTTCTACAATTCCGTCACTATCAAGATCACCAACGATAGCATTTTGATAGGTGCAGTGATTAAATTCATTCGTATGGCTACCATTCATCCCCCATTCAATTGGTCTTGGATCAAGGAAACAAGCATCCCAAACAATATTATCGGGCTGTCCGTTTACGTTTAGAATAACCGTTCCGATATTATGAGACTCTGTTTCTCCACAGATAAGAATATATTGAAATAGATCTTGCCCGACAAAGTCCGGACTCGGCGGAGTATACTGTATTCGATTGTATGAATTTACAAATGCCGTTCCTCCTTTTACAGTCTTGCCAGGTTCTTCCCCAAGAAGCTGTATAGTTATAGACTGAGCATTACAAGCTCCTAGCTCAGACATCTTTAATACATCAACAGTAGCACCCGTATTAGCATCGGTTACAAATCTATTTACTGAACGAGCTTCAGGTATCAAATTTTGCGCTTGTGCTGTCTCTGAGAGTAACAAACAAATAGCCGTAAGTAATAAACTAGGCAAATAACATAGTTTTCTTTTAAGTTTTTTCATATTGAAACATCGATAAAAAGTAAATATTAAACTGAGTGTTATAATGATAAATAGTCCGTCTCCCAAAGGAACACCACCCGTATGGTCGCCGCCGCCCGGAGGGGCAAGCATCGGTTGGTTCTCGTTGCCAAACGGATCGTTGTCGTTTGTTGCTAAGAGCGACTCTTTTTCCGAACCGCCGTTTCTGCCTGAACCGCCACCTGTTTTCAAGTTCGTGTTGGCAAAGGCTAAAAGGCCGTTGTAATCGGAAGCGAAAGAGGATGACTCGCCGTTTCGACGTGTAAATCGGGAAGAGTTTAATTCAGATCCGCCCGAGTAAGAAGCTGAGGAAGAGTTGGTTTTCTCTACCAAAAAGTTCGTCCCGCTGCTTGCGCCGGAGAAAAGTTCATCGCGCTGAGAGCCGGACTCCGAATAAGAAGAGACTCCTCTCGAATCCGAGCCGCCGGAGTGCAAACCGATGGGGTTTATATTTTTCTTCGAGTTGCTTTCCGAAAAAGATATTCCTCGGGTGTTCGGATCGGAAACAACCGTCCGATAACTGTTTGGAGTCGGCGCAAAACAGACCATGCCGACGATAAACAGACACAAAAGTGTGATAATAGACAATAAGATTTTTCTTTTCATATAAACATATTTGTAGTGTTAGTTATGTGCGTAATTCGTTAATTCGTTTGTTAATTTCAGT
>JAJDGO010000058.1 GCA_030265685.1 Bacteroidales bacterium OttesenSCG-928-M11 | reverse complement strand
GCCGGACAAATCGCTCCGGAAAAACGCATTTTGCTTTATATAAAAAGAGATTGGCTTTGATTTTGCCAAATTGTCATAGTCGGACTTGGCACAGTATTTGCTAATTATAGTTTGTCGCGGGTATAACTCGTGGCAATAAACAATATATTTCTTTACATTAATAATAAAAAATGAAAATGATGAACGTTAAACCATTGGCAGACAGAGTGCTTATTAAGCCGGCTGCCGCAGAAGAAAAAACAGTAGGAGGTATTATTATTCCCGATTCGGCAAAGGAAAAACCACTAAAAGGAGAAGTTATTGCAGTAGGTAACGGAACCAAAGACGAAGAAATGGTTTTAAAAGCCGGAGACAATGTTCTTTATGGAAAATATGCAGGAACAGAAATCGAACTAGAAGGAGAAAAGGTACTGATTATGCGTCAATCGGATGTATTAGCAATTATCTAACAAAATTCTAAACAAAATAAATAAAACATATATATTATGGCTAAAGATATTAAATTTGATATAGAAGCAAGAGATGCCTTAAAAAAAGGCGTTGATGAATTAGCAAATGCAGTGAAAATAACATTAGGCCCAAAAGGACGTAATGTAATTATCGACAAGAAATTTGGTGCGCCTCAAATAACAAAAGACGGAGTAACCGTAGCAAAAGAAATAGAATTGTCGGATCCTTTTCAAAATATGGGAGCTCAGTTGGTAAAAGAAGTAGCTTCTAAAACAAATGACGACGCAGGAGACGGAACAACTACCGCAACAGTGCTTGCGCAATCCATAATTAGCGTAGGAATGAAGAATGTTGCAGCAGGAGCTAACCCAATGGATTTGAAACGTGGGATAGATAAAGCGGTTACTTTTGTTGTCGATGGCTTGAAAGCTCAGGCAAAAGAAGTAGGAGATGACTTCAAACAAATAGAAAACGTAGCAAAAATATCTGCAAACGGAGACGAATCAATTGGTCGTCTTATCGCCGAAGCAATGCAAAAAGTGAAAAAAGAGGGCGTTATTACGGTCGAAGAGTCAAAAGGTATCGAAACATACGTCGATGTTGTAGAAGGAATGCAATTCGATAGAGGATATATCTCTTCTTATTTCGTAACTGATACGGAAAAAATGGAAGCCGATTTGGATAATCCTTACATCTTAATTTACGACAAGAAAATATCTGTTTTGAAAGACATGCTTCCTATTTTAGAACAAACCGTTCAAACAGGTCGCCCTATGTTGATTATAGCAGAAGATATAGAATCAGAAGCTTTGGCAACTTTAGTTGTGAATCGTTTACGCGGATCTTTGAAAATCTGTGCAGTAAAAGCTCCTGGATTTGGCGATCGCAGAAAAGAAATGTTGGAAGATATTGCCATATTAACCGGTGGAGTTGTTATTTCGGAAGAAAAAGGACTCAAATTAGAAACGGCAACAATCGATATGTTAGGTACAGCAGAAAAAGTAACTGTCAACAAAGATAACACAGTTATCGTGAACGGAGCAGGAGAAAAAGATGCTATTGCCGCTCGTATCGGACAAATTAAAGTACAAATCGAGTCAACTACTTCTGATTATGACCGCGAAAAATTGCAAGAACGTTTGGCAAAACTAGCCGGAGGTGTTGCAGTTCTATATGTAGGTGCCCCATCTGAAGTTGAAATGAAAGAGAAAAAAGACCGTGTTGACGATGCTTTAAGCGCTACTCGTGCCGCAATAGAAGAAGGAACTGTTCCGGGTGGAGGTATTGCTTACATTCGCGCAAGTGTTGCTTTGGAAAATTTGAAAGGAGAAAACGAAGACGAAACAACCGGTATCGAAATTATAAAGCGTGCAATTGAAGAACCTCTTCGTCAGATTGTGAAGAATGCAGGAAAAGAAGGTGCAGTTGTTGTTCAAAAAGTGAAAGAAAGCAAAGATAACTTTGGATACAATGCTCGTACTGATGTTTACGAAGATTTATATGTAGCAGGTGTAATCGATCCGGCTAAAGTAACTCGTGTAGCTTTAGAAAATGCAGCTTCTATTGCCGGCATGTTCTTAACTACAGAATGTGTTATTACAGACGAAAAAGATGAAAATGCTCCGGTACCTCAAATGCCTATGGGCGGAGGAATGGGCGGAATGATGTAATAAATTTTCGTTTCGTTAAATATATAGAGCAAGTCGGTTGTCTACTTTTAGGCAACCGACTTATTTTTTATATTATATAGCAAATATATTATTCCGAATACCAAAACAATTGTTACGGCTATACCACCTTCTAACCCGAATCCTCCTCCGGAAATAAAATCTTTTCCTTCTACCGGAGTAAATCGGGAAATAGTATCGTTCACTTCTATTCCACTTACGTTAATCCCATAAACATTTCCTTGTGCCCAATTCCAAATAGAGTGTTGAGCTCCTACTGCCCAAATATTATCTGTAGATAGAAAATATAAAGAAGCAAAAATGCCATAGAGGACAAGATTTAACATTGCGACCCAACTGAACGAATTATTAAAACAATGTAGCAAACCAAATAGGATAGAACTTATTAGAATAGCCCAAACAATATGCATCCTGTTTGACAAAGAAACCATAGTGTACGACCGAAGCATAACTTCTTCCGACATACCTTGTACCATAAATCCTAAGAGAAAAAGGAAAATAATTCCCCAAGATATGGATTCCGATATTCCTTGATACTCCATTGCGCCCGTAGCAAAGCATAATCCTAAGGAAATACTAATCATTCCGAATCCTAATACAGCTCCTTGTATATATTGTCTGGTAATTCCTTTCCGAGAAAAGCCTAAAGATCGAATCGAACGACCTTCTATCCATTTACAATAGCCGATATATGAAAAAATAATGACTATCAACAGCAGGTTTTGTATCCAAAAGTTGTTGCTTGAGTTGAGTTTCAGACCATCTTCAAAACTAATACCGCCGGATAGAAGCATGATAATGAAGTAAGGAATTGCCATTATTATCGAGCCGACAATAAAGATCAAGATTACGTACAAGAGTGTTAGTAAAGGATGCGTCTTTAATTTGGCTTGTTGCGCTTCTAATAGTGTTTTCGAACTATTTCTTAAACTTTCTAAAATCATTCTTTTATCTTTTCTTCAGCTTTAAAACCTAATTTTTCGATAGCTGCTTTTAGTTTTGCTTTATCAGTCTTTTGAGTTTTGTATTGAATTGTAACGGTCTTTGTTTTCAAGTCGACCAATAAATCAGTAACACCTTTTTCAAAAGATATGTTCTTCTCGATTTTCTTTTTGCAGTTTTCACACGACATAGACACTTCGAATACTACAGTTTCCTTTTGATTTTTTTTGTTTTGAGCCGCAGCTTCCAATGTGAAAAGCATAGATAACATGCCTAACAAAATAATTATTAATCCGTTCTTTTTCATGTTTGTTTTATTTATCAATATTATATCTCATTCCTATGTAAAACTTTCTTCCCATTGTAGGTCCCCAAACCATTGTTGCATCAAAACTATCGCCATAAGGTTGGTCTGCTGATATAATTGGGTTCTTTTGTTTGAAATTACCTAAGTTTTCGCTACCGATATAAATACTCCAATTACGGAAATATCGTGTTACTTGAGCATTAAGTATGGTGTAGGCTTTGAAGTTTTCGTCCCAAAGCGGGTTAGTTGTATCGGGAGTTGGCATGCGTCCGCCTCCGTTGAATTGTGCCGTCAAATCAAATTGCCACTTTCGAAGCTTTGTTTCGTAAGAAGCAGTTAATAATCCTTTGTATTTACTTACCAATGGTTTGCGTAAAACGCTTCCTCCGTAGTTAGTTTCAGGATTCATCCAGCGATAAGCGCCTAAAAGTGTTAATCTTTGAATAGGAGAGTAGCTGGCTTCTACTTGAAACACATGGGAGTCCGAGCGTCCGTTTAAATTATAAAACGACACGGCGTGTGGATTACTATCCATATCTACTACGATTTGGTTGCCGAATCGAGTATAATACCACTCTGCGCTTAACGATAATTCCCTATTGTTTATCGGAATATAAAAAGAAGTACTAAGACCAAAGTTCCAAGCTTTTTCTTGTTCTAAATTTTCTTCAACACGAAACTCACGACTGCTGGCCAACAAATAGCTATTTTCGGGAAGAACAAACGCAGTTCTGTACCCTCTTCCGGCAGAACCTCGTACATGCATCCAATCGGTTATGTTATATTTAGCATGAATACGGGGCGTAATATACCAATGGTGCAACGTACTATAATCACCTCTTAACCCGGCTAATACTGTTAATCGCTCATTAGGAGAGTAAGTATATTCAAAATAAGCTCCGGTTGTGCTCTCTTCGTTTGGTTGGTTTGCGTATATTTGATCGATATTTCCTTCTTGATCAAAACGATCCCAGTTAAAATTAAGTCCGGTACTTATCTTGTTTGCTTCGTTTAATTCGGTTTCATACATCAAAGTGGCTGATAAATTCCATTGATTGACATCATATATCTTTTCGGCATAGTTAGATTCTTGGTCATGAAAGCTGGCAGAAGCAATAACTGCAACACTTTCGGCCTTGTCGTTGTCCAAAATGAACCCATTTTTTGTAAATAACTCACCACGATTTGTATTTATATTAATTTCATATGGGCTATAAGAGTGTATAGGATTGATTGTTTTTCTTGTTTGTCCGCTCGTTCTGTCGTCATTTATGTACTTAATTCCTGTTTGAGAAATAAAATTGGGAGTCTGATAATGCCAACGATTCATTATATTAAACTGGCGTTTCTTTGGCATGTCGAGAAAAGAGTCGTTATTTTCGTCGTGTTCTTCATCCTCTATTGAGTAATGTATTAGTATACCTGTATGAAGGTTATTTGCGACGGGTAATGCGGCATCAATATTTCCTTCGTAACGACCCGAATGATTTGCAAAAATATTAATAGAAAGAGGGTCGGCTTGGTGTGGTTTTTTGTATTCAACATTGATCAATCCGGTGATTGATTCGTATCCGTTCTTAACAGAAGCAGCTCCTTTTGATACTTGTATACTATGCATCCACGGGCCGGGAATATAATCCATCCCATATATAGCGGCTATTCCACGAAGGTTAGGGTAGTTTTCGGTAAGCATTTGCACATATGTTCCGGATAATCCAAGCAATTGGATCTGTTTTGCGCCTGTAACCGCATCGCTATAACTAACATCAACCGAAGGGTTGGTTTCGAAACTTTCGGAAAGACTGCAACAAGCGGCTCGACTTAATTC
>JAJDGO010000057.1 GCA_030265685.1 Bacteroidales bacterium OttesenSCG-928-M11 | reverse complement strand
ATTTTCGACAAAGAATGTATCTTTATTGTCCTTTCTTTAGCCTGTATATCTCTCTCTAAGAAAGAAAACATCAGATAAAATCGATCCCCTTCGTTAATGTTAGTATATTTCGGATCAATATTCTCTGCAATCAGATAAGTTCCATCGTCCAGCAAAAAAGTATGATCAGACACACAAGTAGCAAGTTCTTCGTAGTATTCGCCAAACCCATAGTCAACCTTATCCTCCGAGCAAGCATAAAGGCTAAGCAACAATGAGATTATGACAAATACTTTTTTCATCTTTCTCTATACTGTTAAGTGATTTTTCACGGGATAGGCATACATTTCAAAAAGCTTCTCTTGAAGGAAGTCGGCATCCTTATTCGGGAGTTCGATTCTATCTATCTGCTTTTGAAAATAACTCATAATTGCAGCCTCTTCTTCTTGCGTATATTTATTCTTAAACTTGTCTTTACCCCACAGCTTATCGTAGGAAAGATAATTTATTGGATAAAATTTATAATTAAAAAATATCTCCTCGTCAATGGTTTCCGCCACTTTCGTGGTAATTTCATTTTTATTTAATTCCGGATTCAAGTCGATAAGTTTGTTGTTAATAGGCGATCCGAAATGGAAATGTATTCTTCCTTTGTATCCGAACAATCCGGTTTCCATATTCAGAAGATCATCTTGAGGTGTTTTCTTATATTCCGGATTATCTCTTCTTCATTGAAATTCTTTAGCCTTTAAGAAATCACAAGGATCATATTCATAAGATAAGGAAAGAGGGAGTATGTTTAGAGAGCGAATATTAGTCAAAAAGTCGTTGCCACTTCCTCCCATAGCCAACATTTTGAGTAGACTCTCTTGAGTTCTGTCGTTCGAGTTTTTTGCTCTCCCTTCTCTTTGTGCAATCCAAACCGATTCTTTCTTTTCTTTGATTGCGTAATGAATATAACGAGACAATTGGGAAGAAGCTAATAATTGTTCGCGAAACGAAACTCCTCTTTTCACGATAAAACTTTTATTCATTCTCACAACATCTTCGATCCATGGTTGCACAAGCAAATTGTCTCCAATCGCTATTTCCATTGTTTGATGCCCATTGTTAGAAAGCAAAACAGCTAATATCGATGCATCAAGCACAATATCTCGATGATTAGACATAAATATATAGGCGACTCCTTCCTTTATATTCTCTACTCCTCCTACATCAACCGAATCGGAAGATTTATCGAGTATTTGTTTTATGGCACTTTTTATCAACCGAAGTTGTAATTCTTCCGTTGTATTAAACGAGCGCATCATCTTTGCAAAGTCTTCCCAAGCCATATTGGGGAAAATATAATCCTTTATCACCCTCTGAAATTGAGGATCAGATAAAAGACGCTCTATAACTGCTGGTATTTCCGAGTCGTAATAAGGACGAATATCTTCAAAATCTTTTTCTGTTTCCATAATAAATCGCTGGTTAATTACTCTCGTTCTCAATTATTTCGGTCATTACTTCACTAATATTCAAGCCCGCTGCCTTGATTTGTTGAGGAATAAAGCTGGTAGTTGTCATTCCCGGAGTTGTATTCACTTCTAACATTCGAACTTCACCTTCCGGAGAGATAATATAATCAACTCGAATAATACCTCGAGCTCCAATCCAATGATATATATTTCCGGTAAGAGTCTTTATCTCTGCTGTCAGTTCATCAGATATTCTTGCCGGAGTAATCTCTTCCACACTTTGCGGATTATACTTGGCATCAAAATTAAAAAACTCATTCTTGCTTACCACTTCTGTAATTGGGAATACAGTTAGCTTCTCTCCTACTTGATAGCAACCACAAGTAACTTCGGTTCCGGGCATAAAGCTTTCGATAATTACTTCGCTCCCTTCTTCAAAAGCAAGTCTTATCGCATCTTGCAATTCACTTTCCAAAGAAACTTTAGTCGTAGCAAAACTCGATCCACCATCATTCGGCTTAACAAAGACGGGAAGTCCTAACGTTTCAACTATTGTTCTGTCATCTATCGACTGATTTTTTCTTAAACAAACAGAAGAAGCCGTCTTCACTCCAAAAGATTGTAAGAACTTATTGCAAAAATACTTGCTGAATGTCAATGAAGAAGCCAAAACGCCACAACAAGAATACGGTATATTCAGCATATCAAAATAGCCTTGTAATAATCCGTTTTCGCCAGGCGTACCATGAATCGTAATATAAGCAAAATCAAATTTTATCTTTTCGTCGGCAAACTGTACACTAAAATCATTCTTATCAACCTCGATCCCTACCGAAACATCATCGACTTTATCCATCAACGAGCCGGGATAACACAACCACTGTTTTTCGGTTATAAGCACAATGGCAAGATTATACTTATCCGAATCGATAAATGATCGTATACCTTGTGCACTTTTTAAGGATATAATGATTTCTGAAGAATAGCCACCCGCTATAATTGCTATATTTTTTTTATAACTCATACTCACTTACTATAATTTTTCCATTTTTCGATAAGAAGACTCATATCTTCCGGCAGATCACTGTCAAACAATAATTCCTTCTTAGTTTTAGGATGGATAAATCCTAAAGTCTTTGCATGTAAAGCTTGTCGTGGACATAAGTCAAAACAATTTTTTATAAACTGTTTGTATTTGGCAAGAGTACTGCCTTTTAGCATCTCATGCCCTCCATAACGCTCATCGTTAAAAAGAGTATGCCCGATATATTTCATATGAACCCTTATTTGGTGAGTTCTTCCGGTTTCTAATTGACATTCGACCAAAGTAACATAACCAAAACGTTCTATTACTCGATAATGAGTAACTGCCGGTTTGCCATGATCTCCTTCCGGAAAAACAGTCATCAACATTTTATCTCGTAAATGTCGTCCTATATTTCCTTCAATTCGGCCTTCATCTTCTTTTACATTGCCCCATACTATTGCTCGATATTTCCTTTGGGTTGATTTATTGAAGAATTGCAAACCCAAATTTGTTTTTGCTTCCGGATTTTTAGCAATAACCAACAAGCCGGAAGTATCTTTATCTATTCGATGAACAAGTCCTAAGCGTGGATCTTTAACATCAAACTGGGGATTATCTTTTAGGTGCCAAGCTATGGCATTAACTAATGTTCCCGTATAATTACCATGTCCCGGATGAACTACTAAACCGGGCGATTTATTGACAACCATTAGGTCGTCGTCTTCATAAACAATATTTAGAGGAATATCTTCCGGAATAATTTCTAATTCACGGCGCGGCCGATCCATTACTACCGTAACAAGGTCGAGCGGTTTTATTTTATAATTTGATTTAACAGGTACATCATTGACTAATATATACCCGGCATCGGCTGCCATTTGAATCCGATTCCTAGAAATGCCTTCTATCCGATCAACCAAAAACTTATCTACTCTAAGAAGCGATTGTCCTTTATCGGCAACAAAGCGATAATGTTCAAACATAGATTGATCCGAATCTTCCGGCAAAAGGAGATCTTCGTTTATATCAATATTATCCAGAAATTCTTCCATATACAAGGAATGAGGGTCTTAGAACCAGGATTCTTCCGGATTATCTTCCGTAATTACGATAGAATCTCCACCCTGATAGTATGTGTCTTCTGCAACTCCCGAGCTAACCAACAATGTCAAAGGAATATTATTCTGATAACGTTCGCCCATATTGACAGTAACATTACGGCTTTCTAAACCAACAACAAGATTCTTGTATGGCCCATCTACTAATTTTACATCAACATTTTCAAAACCAATAGAACGAAGCAAAGCCAAAGCTTGACGTTGAGACATGTCTGTTACATCAGGAATACTAATCAAAGGTGCTTGCATCGCATAAACCGTCAGGTAAACCGTACGACCTTCTTTTACATTCATTCCTTCGGGGGGAGTTACTTTGAATATTGTTCCAACCTTTGCTTTCTTTACATAAATAGAGTCGGCAACAACATAATTTAATTTCTTTTCTGCCAATAAACCGGAAGCTTGATCAACCGTTAGTCCAATTATATCACGCGGAATTTCAACCGACTTGTCGTGCATTGTATAGCTATCCAGCCAACGAAGAACAATCCACACTATTATTAAAAATATAACAGCCGCAGCCAGCAAAGAAGTAATAATCGGATGCTTTTTTATGAAGTTCATATTATTTACTATTCCGTTTTTATTGAAAGAACAAAGTTATAAAAAAATAGAATAATACACATAAAAAGGGAATAAACTTTCGCTTATTCCCTTTCTTATGGTTGATCAACGGGTATTATCCGTTGTATTCGTCAGATACAGATAATTTTTTTCTGCCTTTTGCTCTACGAGCTGCCAACACTCTACGACCATTTGCAGTTTCCATTCTGCTACGGAATCCGTGTTTGTTTTTTCTTTTTCTGTTCGAAGGTTGAAATGTCCTTTTCATGTCTGTATATTTTATTTTATTATTTTCGTAAAATCGGACTGCAAAGATAAAAGTTATTTTTTTAGAAACCAAATAATCTCACAAAAAACAAACTAAAAAAGAATTATACGGTAGAAAACAATTGTTCCAACTTCCCTGATCGAATTTGAATTTACTATATTGATTTGCCGGAACAACCTTATTATTTTTTAATGACCTTAAATGATCTGACCACATCTTTACTATCATACACATTAATAATGTATGTTCCTTTAGGGAAAGAAGTCATATTGATTTCTTTTCCATCAGGTTGAGCATAAACTTTCTTTCCGGAAACATCAAAAATATCAACTTGCGATATATCATTACCCGAAACAACTAATACATCTTCAACAGGATTGGGAGAAACTGAATAATCATCATCAACTATTGTTTCTTTTAATACACTGTAATCATAATAACATTCCGAATAATCAGGATTCTTGTAAATTAGTTCATCGCCTTGATAGCTACAAAGTAATTCATGTATGGCTCCCGGAGCAAGTGGACCACACGGATAAAGCGGACTACACAAACTACCTACATCTTCAATCCATATAATTTCTCCCCAAGAACCATAAGATGCTAATCGAATCCGTTTCTTCTCTTTATCTCCTAACTTTATATAATCAACCTCTTTGACATAAAATAATTCGGTATTCGGAGACCAAGCATCCACACACTCAAACTCCATTCCTTCCGTTAAGGAAAAATCATATAATAAATATTCTTCTTCAGAATAGTTTGGGATAAGATAAACTTTTTCGCCTTGTTCCCTAATCAATCCCTCATATTTTTTAACTCCACTTTGTTCTGCTTGATCAGAAAATACTTTTTTATATGAATATTCTCCAACAATAGAATCTCCATCAAGACAAACTTGGAAAGTCCTTTTATACTGATCAAGACCAGAAGGATATGTTAGTACATTCCAAGAATTATTATCATTAAGCATTTGTGCATTCGT
>JAJDGO010000056.1 GCA_030265685.1 Bacteroidales bacterium OttesenSCG-928-M11 | reverse complement strand
GACCTAACCACTATGCCAATCGATCAATTAGTCTTTTTTTTCGACAACTTAGAATTGGATGAATACGACTCACAAATCGCAAAACGTCTTTTGATAGAAATAAAGGCTCGCCTACGCTTTTTAAATGATGTCGGATTAGGTTATTTAACTCTCGATCGACTTTCGTCAACTTTATCGGGAGGAGAGAGCCAAAGAATAAATCTTGCCACTTCATTAGGAAGTAGCCTCGTCGGTTCCCTTTATATCCTCGACGAACCCAGCATTGGACTTCACTCGAAAGATACCGGATTATTAATTAAAGTATTACGACAATTGCAAGAGTTAGGAAACACGGTTGTTGTAGTTGAGCACGACGAAGAAATTATCCGCGCCGCAGATTATATTATCGACATAGGACCTGAAGCCGGTCAACAAGGAGGAGAAGTTGTTTATCAAGGAAGTGTAAATAAATTAGATATTGAATCGAATAGCTATACGGTAAAATATCTGACAGGAAGCGAGAAGATAGAACTTCCTCAAAAGCGACGCCGTTGGAATAATTATATAGAAGTACTTGGAGCAAGAGAAAATAACATAAAAGGAATAGATGTGAAATTTCCTTTGAATGTTATGACGGTAGTAAGTGGAGTAAGTGGATCAGGAAAGTCATCACTTGTAAGAGAAATACTCTATAATGGACTACGAAGATACTATGATGGCAATAAAGATTTATTAATCCAAGCCAAAGGAATTACCGGCGACATGCATCTTATTAAACGAGTTGAGTTCGTAGATCAAAATCCAATCGGAAAATCAACCCGTTCCAACCCCGCTACCTACATCAAAGCCTACGACGAAATACGGAAACTTTTTGCCGAACAAGCCTTAGCAAAACAACTTCGATTTACACCTGCCTTCTTTTCTTTTAATATCGAGGGAGGACGTTGTGAAGAATGCAAAGGAGAAGGCTTTATTACGGTTGAAATGCAATTTATGGCCGACGTTGTTCTTGAATGTGAATCTTGTCACGGAACCCGTTTTCGTCGGGAAATATTAGATGTTGAGTATCGAGGGAAAAACATTTATAATATATTGGAAATGACAATCGACGAAGCAATTTCCTTCTTTTCGGAAGTAGATGCTTCGCAAGAAAAGAAAATCATCAAAAAGTTAAAAGCTTTACAAGAAGTTGGGCTAGGATATATTAAACTCGGACAAAGTTCTTTTAGTCTTTCAGGAGGAGAAAACCAACGAGTTAAATTAGCTTCTCATCTTAGTGAAGAAAAATCCGAACCTACATTATTCATATTCGACGAACCTACTACGGGATTACACTTCCACGATATAAAAACTCTTCTAAAAGCGTTCGATGCACTCATTGCTCGCGGACATACCGTAGTTATAATCGAACACAATATGGATGTAATCAAGGTAGCTGATTATATAATTGACTTAGGTCCGGAGGGAGGAAATAAAGGAGGATACCTTGTAGCGACCGGAACTCCCGAAGAAGTTGCTGCAAATTCGGATTCTTACACCGGACTTTTCCTCCGGGAAAAGTTATAAGATCAAATCATTCAGACTCGATGATATTATAAAAAGTATTAAGAGACAAGCTAATCTGAAAAATCTTTATACCTTTGTTTCAAATGAAACAAAATAAATCAGGTATGAAAAAACATATTTGGATACCCATTGCGCTATTAATTTATCTCGGAGTAATTGCTTTCTTTACATTTCCTGATAGAGAACCATCTTCCGGGTTGAGTTATACACAATACTATACTTCTATTGCATTCAATATCATTTTGATTGCGGCTGTCTCTTATTTTATAAAGAAAAGGGAAGAAAATAAACGGAAGCGAAAATAATAGAAATCTATTTAATTGACATTCTAATTCTCCAATCGTTAGGATAAAGATTATTAGCCCGAGAGCCTATATTCTTAACAAAACCTAAGGAACGCCCTTGATAAGTAATAAGTATATGAGTATTCGGAAAATCTGACGGAATATTCTGAAGAGCTTCGCGTCGAAGATAACGCAAAGCCGTATCGCAATCAACCTCCCACTTCAAAAAAGCATTTGTATTCAGCGCCGTAGACATAGCCAAAGCATGTGCCGGCAAAACATCTTTTCCCTTAACTTCTCCTAATAAAACACCTGCAGAAAGTATTTTCAGCAAAGGACGAAGAGTACAATAATCATTATAATGTATCAACGGGATAGCTTGATACGGATTTTCCGGCACAGAAACATAATCTTCCGGGCACGTGATCCAATTGGTTGTGAGCGGTTTCGTTTTTTTATCCGCTTTTGATACTTTTTCGGGAGAAGCTTCTCCGTTTTTTCTTAATAGAGAAATAAAAAAACCTTCACCTTTCGAACGATGAGGAAAGAAATGTTTCGCAGAAACAATATCGGCTCCAAGCTCATCGGCAATCCATTCTATATTATCTTCGTTTTCTTCTCTATTATAAGTACACGTACTATATATTAATAAACCACCGGGTTTAAGGCTTGCCCAAACATCAGCAATTATTCTTCGTTGTCGTTTAGCGCATAAGTCGACATTCGCAGGAGACCATTCTGCGATAGCAGTACTATCTTTTCGGAACATTCCTTCTCCCGAGCAAGGAACATCGGCTACAACAAGATCAAAGAATTTCTTTGTTTTTCGAAAAGCTGACGGATCATTATTCGTTACTATCGTATGAGGCGACCCCCATTTTACCATATTCTCTACTAAAATATTGGCTCGCGAATGAATTACTTCGTTAGTAACCAACAAACTTCCTTTTGGCAGCGCCGAAGAAAGCAAAGTAGATTTACCTCCCGGAGCGGCACATAAGTCCAATACTTTGACGGGCGAAGAAACATATTGCTTAATCAGAGTATCCAAATACATCGAAGATGCCTCTTGTACATAATAAGTTCCGGCATGAAATAAAGGATCGAGGGTAAATATCGGTTTCGATTTCAAATAATAAGCGTTAGAAGCCCAAGAAACAGGCTCGTCAAAGAGCTTACTTATCGAATCCGACGACAAAGTAGTATCAGAAGTTTTACAAGGATTAAGCCGAACACTGATAGGACTATCCTCAGACAAGGCCGTAATAAAGCTATTCCATTCCTGATTATCATTATCAAGAATATCTTTCATTCGTAGAACAAATGTTTCGGGCAATCTCATTTCGAGGGCAAAGATACGGATTTCTTCCGATTAGTTTTTATCTTTGCAGTTCTTGAATCAAACAAAGTAGAAAAAGTATATGCAAACGGCACTATATCTTATCCCCGTTACATTAGGAGATACTCCTATTACACAAGTTTTACCAACATACAACCGGGAAGTTATCCTTACTATCCGTCACTTTATTGTAGAAAACATTCGTACTGCACGCCGATTCTTAAAACAAACAGATGCAAGTATCAATATTGACGAACTAACTTTTTTCGTATTAAACAAACACACCCGCGCAGAAGAATTGGATCAATTCTTAACACCCGTATTAAATGGTTGTTCTGTAGGTATAATATCCGAAGCAGGATGCCCTGCCATTGCTGATCCGGGCGCTGATGTCGTTGGCATTGCCCAAAGAAAAGGGATAAAAGTAATACCATTAGTCGGACCTTCTTCTATCCTACTCTCTCTTATGGCTTCCGGATTTAACGGACAAAGTTTTTCTTTTCATGGTTATCTTCCTATTGATCCTAACGAAAGAGCAAAATCTTTGAAATTATTAGAACAAAGAATATATACCGAAAATCAAACACAGCTTTTTATTGAAACTCCTTACCGGAACGGGAAGATGCTCGACGATATTATCAAGACTTGTAAGCCGGGTACTAAGCTATGCATTGCAACAGATATTACTTTGGACACAGAATACATCAAGACAAAAAATATTTCGGACTGGAAAAAATCATTACCCGACCTTAATAAACGTCCAACTATATTTCTACTATATAAATAAGATAGCTTCCGGCCCCATATTAAAGAGGAGATCTATGATACTTAAGTCTGGTTGAAAGCCATACTTATGCTTGAACACCTGGTAATAAGGCTGGAAAGATTCCGGATCTTTAGTACATTTCTTAGGATGAATGGCTTCCCGGCAATCGACTTCGTTTTGATCCATCTCCGTTTTATATTCCGTCGAAAAAGAAACGACAGGAGAAATGCCTAACAATTCACATACTTTCAGCCTCAGTTCTTCATTAAAATCGAACAAGAAGTCGTATTTCTTTTCGTAAAAAGGGAGGAAATCATCGGCATAATATTCGAAAAAGGGAGTCGAGTTATAAGCAGAAAGGATAGCAGTCCAATGCAAATGTCGCCAATTTGCATGGTCGGCAATTCGAATATCTTGTATCGAAGCTTTGGGAGAATCCGGTTTTACGATCGGAATACTCAGAGTCTGCACTTCGTTAGCCGAAGCAATTCGGCAACGATTACGATAAGTTTGCTTAATATAGTGTTCGTTCCGTTCAATAACAAAACGAGAACGATCCGAATTAAGCAATTGGTAATAAGATACAGGAGCCAAATAGGCAGAGGATAAGTAAATTATTTTATCTCCGCCCATATACTTATAAATTCTTTACAAGATTAAAGAAACGATCCCAGCGAATCTTTCCGTCAAACCAGCTTCTATCTTTATCCAAAGATAGCCAAATAAGCAAAGGTTGTCCTACAATATGATCTTCCGGAACAAATCCCCAGCTTCTCGAATCAGCCGAATTGTGACGATTATCGCCCATCATCCAATAATAATCATATTTAAATGTATAGCTATTTACTAAGACTCCGTTGATATAAATGCGATCGCCGTCGACGCGCAAAAGATTGTTTTCGTAGTTAACAATACAACGGGTATATAAAGCAATATTTTTCTCATTCAAAGGTATTGTTTCTCCTTTTTTCGGAATCCAAATCGGGCCATAGTTGTCGCGTGTCCAAGACAAGTTGTAGTAATAAGGATAAACATCTCCTTTCATTAACCAATCGGGTTCTACATGTATAGACTTCGCCCAATTCTTTTCTTTGAGAATAGCAATTGCTTTCTCGGTCAAAGGCAAACTATAAAGTGGATTATAACCTCCATTCGCATTTTTTTCTATTTCCAGAACTTGGCAAAGGTGTTCGTTTCCGATCATATGCCTATCATCTTTACTTACCTCAAGTTCTCTGAATTGTTTGTCGGTAAATACCGATCCGTGAGTTTCTACAAAGTAATTAAACTGAGCTTTTTCGGGTGTTGGCAACGCTTTACCGTCGATATAAACAATCCGATCCTTGATTTCCAACGTTTCTCCAGGTAAACCGATACAACGTTTTACGTAGTTTTCTCTTCTATCTACGGGTCGATAAACAATGTCTCCAAAGATTGCTTTATTCTTATTAACTAAATCCCATCCATGTTGTTCTACTAAAGCATGATAATCATTTGCCTGCGCTTTCAAAGCAACGGTATCTCCCGCCGGGAAATTAAAAACAACGATGTCGTCTCGCTTTACTTCTCCCAATCCTTTCAAACGTTTGTATTCCCAATAAGGGCGATCGCTATACGACTTTGTGTTAAGAATAGGAAGAGTATGATGCACTAACGGCATAGCTAAAGGAGTATTCGGAACTCGCGGACCATAAGCCAACTTACTTACTAAAAGATGGTCGCCTACCAAAAGCGTTTTCTCTAAAGAAGAGGAAGGTATTTTATAATTTTGAAGTATAAAAATATGAATAAAGTAAACGGCTATAAGAGCAAAAACAATTGCATCGAGCCATTCGCCAATAATACGCAGGGTTTTATTTTTAGATTTTTTCCAAGCTCCCCAATGTATTACCTTCGAGATATAAATATCAAAGATTACCGGCAAACCTAATAAAAGCCAAAAGTTATAATCCCAAAATACAAATAGTATATAAATGATCGAAACCAAAGTAAACTTGATCCATTGCGAACGTGTCGCTTGCCGAATCCTCTCACCTGCCGTTCCCCTTGATTGTGTATTTTTGTCTTTACTCATCTTTATTTTCTTAAT
>JAJDGO010000054.1 GCA_030265685.1 Bacteroidales bacterium OttesenSCG-928-M11 | reverse complement strand
AAGAATAGCAGTTTTTTATTAAGTGGTCCCACTTGGGCTTGAACCAAGGACTCCCTGATTATGAGTCAGGTGCTCTAACCAACTGTATCCTATTTATATACTGTTGATTATATGCTTGAAGACCATACTCTAATATAACTGGTTTACTTCTTGGTTTACAGTGTGCAGTAACTCAAACTTTGATTAATAATTTATTGTTTAATTCTCTCATATGTTAATTCTAATGTTTATACTTGGCACATCTCCGGTTTGAAGGTGTGCCAAGTTTGCACGGTTGGCATGGTTTGTACAGTACATATTATCTTACATTTGTTATTTTGAAGCTTTTGATACTATTCGTTAATATCGTCCACCAATCTTTTTTTTCATCTTTCCGACAAGATATAGTTATAGTATGTACTCTATCGTTATTATGAAAACTATATATTGAAACTTCAACAGGAGGGTTGTCTCTAAGCTGTCTTAAATATGAATAAATCAAACAATTTTGACCATTTATCTTCTTAAAAGAAGTCCCATGCCAAGTAATCAATTTCATTCCAGAACCTTTAAATTGACTAATTAAACTTTGCCTTAACATCTCATTCAATTCCTTCATTTCTGATTCGGAAATTGGTGTCGTTGAACCTAATTTCTCATAATCTCCACGTGTTCCTATAGAAGTCTCAATAATTAACCTTACATAGGTTTCTTCTGCTGAAATTGAACCATTATTTAATCCTTTCTGCTGAAAGACCACTTTATTAGGTTCTTGTGGTTTATAACTACTGCTTTGTAGCTCCATTTTGTTAGAGATTCTAATATCTCCTACATTCTTGACAACATATATACTATCTCCTTTTGATTGAGCAAATGATGTAATATTGCATATAAGCAATATGTTTATTAATAGATATCTCATAATAACGTACATGCTTTAAATAGTAAATAACCGAGTAAAAAAGGCCATATATAATTCAAAAAACTTAATACTCCTTTTCCACTCTCTTTAATTGATTCTCTAAATTCATCAGTCACTTGTTGATATAAATCTCGGGCTTGTTTTTGAGCATTCCACATCCATTTGTTTAGAATCTCATCATCGGATATGTATTCATCTACATTTCTAATTTGTTCTGATTGTTTCTGTGAGTGATATTTTCTATATTCAGAATTGTATCTTTCACGAGCCTCTTTATCATTGAGGAGCTGAAATGCCTCAATAACTTCGATTGTCTTATGATGAGCATCTTCATCCTTGTTTACATCAGGATGATACCTTTTTATCAAATTACGATACGCAGCCTTAATTTCTTCAAGGGCTGCATCTTCTTCTATTTCAAGAATTAAATAATAATCTTTGAACATTTCGTCAACTTTTGTTTAACTTTGGATAATTATTGTTTGTCAGAATCGTTTCTCTTTTTCCAAACAAACACGATTCCGACTATTGCGCCTAAAAGAGGCAATGCCGGAATCCCACTTGCTCTTCCTGCTTGGCTATATGCAATTTGGATCATAATGGATAAAAACAATCCTATAATGAGGATTACTATAGACCATACTATTTTAATTGTTGTTTTCATGTGATTGAATTTTGTTGTTAATTTAATCTAATTATTTTGCAATTATTCCTGTATAAAGATTCAAGCTCCCTTAATTCCATTGATATGTCTTGCGCTGGCAAATTCTCTTCCTTACACATTTTCTCCATTTTATCTATCAGTTGCTTCCTTTCTGCTTTAATTTTATCTTCTATCCAGTTCTCACAAGCTGTTCGACTCCCTGTGAACACTCTTTGTGTATTATAAAGCATTACGGAATATGTACTGTCTTCTCCACTTATTCTCATCGACAATGGAACAAGCACAAATATTATAACTAATCCGATTATCCACCACATAATTTTTATTGTTTAATTGTTAATTATTTATTTACTTCCGTTACTATCTCTAAGCGTATGCTTGAATAATAATAAAAACATCAATTGCATAAACATTAAAATTGGTCATTAAAGAACGGCTATATAATAGCTGTCAATAATACGATTACCCCTAAATATACATCTCCTGTTGTTACTCATCTTATTTAAGTTAGAAAGAGAATAGAGGTTAATGATATTGTTGAAATAATTAAAACCAAAATAATGCTAAAACAGCCAGACTTAGGATGAGCTAATTTCAAATATCTTTTTTGCATTTTATCAAATTCTTTTGGGCTAATACCTAACTTAATACAAAGATTACCAAGTGCCTTATTTTCTGTCTCATCAATGCATCCATCAGCAGCACTTAGTTCACAAGCGCACATTAGAATGACTCCATGCCCTTCTCTACTTAAAGGCTTGATAATTTGCACTAATTCATCTATATTTGAATTTCGCATTTCTCTAAACAAGTCCAATGCTCTTACCGACTTAACGTCAAATTGCAGAAATTTACTAAAACTATTTATTATAGCTTTTTCACTATTGTCAAAATATCCATCAATATTGGCAAGGTTCTCCAAAATTAACAAAGATGCAACCTTCTGTTTGTCGGTAAAATTAAGCGATGGTTCTTTCATATTCATTATTATTGTGTATCCCATCCCTCCAATAGCAATGTTATTTAAAATGAAGAAGCGTGGGATGTTTAACTATATCTGATACTGAGGTACTGGTATACCCGACAACCAAGATGATAATTAAAGCCCACGCTATAACGCAGACATTAACTATATACTCTTTTAGGTTGTCTTCAATTTACCAGTTTTCAGTACCTAAGAATAATAGCTAACGCTTCTTTTCTATTTATTACATTGTATTATATATAATAATACAACGCAAAGATATGAAAATTTGTTATATTTCAAGCATGTAGATACTTAAAATCATGCGTGGGCTAATCTTATACATCTCTCTTTATTTGCCACAAATGTACTAGTTAATTCAATGAAGGAATAAATATTACAAGCTTGTAATGATGACTAAAAGGGTTCTTCATCCGGGTCAAAGTGTACATGAGTACTATTATCATAATCAAAAGTAGCTTTCCTTACTATTTTCTTCCTGTCTAATGTTATGCGTTTTGGCATACCTCTACCTCCTGTGATGTAATATTCTCGTGCAATGTCATCACTGATATGTCTTAGAAAGGCTTCTTTTATCCGACTACACTTCTCATGAATGGAATTGTCCGCAGGATTACAAATGTCATCAATGCTCTTTTTCATAGCCTCATGGTCTTCTCTTGGAGAGAGTTGCTTATATATTGAGTGAAGTTCTTCTTTATACCAAGCTTTAGATAACTCCTTAAACAGTATTCCCTCCGGATGTCTTAAAAAGAAGAAAAAGACTGTTTTAGGTAAAGGTCTCATCTCTATCTCAAGGTTATTGTAGTCTGGTAGGAATATTCTAAAGTCTTCACTTATTAGTAACGAACTAATTGTTTTGTTTAAATATACAGATTCAAAGCTCTCTATACTGCTTAGCCTTATTTTTTGATGATAGTTTTTATATTCTTCCAAATGTTTTTCGCATTCAGTAAAATAATTTAATTCTGTTCTTAAGTGTGATTTCTTTCTACCCTTAAACTCATCTAATATTAACTTTAGCAAAAGTCTTTCATGTCCATCTCTTTTCAATAATTCAATTCGTTCTCTAATCTCGTCAATAATTTTATTTGCTTCATATTTAATCTCTTCTCCATCATCATATTCCACTGATAAGGCAAAAGATTCATGATTTATTAAATATTCTCTATAATCTTTACTATCCTTAATGATAGAGTTTATTTCTTCTACGAGAGCAATACTTGAAGTTGCGGATAAAGGATAACTCTTTATATCATCTCTAATGTTTATTAGTAAACCTCCTGTGGTATTTGCGGTTAAGTCATAGCTAAACGCCTTTAGGAATGCTTTTGTATAGTCTGAGGTTGTTATATTTGAAAGATCATATTCTTTCGTGTTCTCTAATTTAAGATTATTATCTGGGTAATGATAAGAGAGGACTTCATTTAATAACTCTATGTTATTTGCCCATGTAGAAATCAATTCAGGTATATATATAAATTTATATCCATTCTTCTTAAATAAATCTTTGTACTCTGATGAGCGAGAAAGCATATCGTTAAGTACGGGATTATATTCTTTCTCAATATATAATACTTCATTTTCTAACAAACCAAAGGTGTTGCCTCCTGATATTTGTAATACGTTTTCTTCCATTATAACTCCATATTATACAACAAAGATATAAATAAATGTGCTACAATCAAGTGATTTTCACTTGAAACCGCATGGGCTTAAGACCTCAAATTAGGTTATAAAGTGCTATATAATATATTGAAGTGACGAAATAATAGTTTTGTTACTCTGTTGGATTTGGGTGTATTTGTACTCTCTCACGTTCACTCAACTACTCATCCCTATTCTAAAACGAGCAAAGGGTACTTATATTACTAAATACCCTTTACTATCTTATTAAACAAACTCAGCCTGCATAAACTGTTCAAATGCCACAGGTGCGTTATTTGCTTGCTCTGTTGCCACTTCTGCTGTTTGTCCTGCACATAAGTCACGGATAAATACATCCCGTGCTGTTTCACTGCTCGTAAATACCGTCTGTCTATACACAGGTGCTTCCATATACAACACCATCTCACCTGTTCTCGGATTGACTTTAGGCTCTTGTCCATCGTAAAATGGTTCAAATGATTCTCGTACGATAATCTTACCTTTAATAGGTAGTTCTTTTCCTGCTGATAACATGCCGTTAGCTTTCAAACTCTCGGCAAGTATCGTTTGCATTCTTAACTTAGCAACTCTCTTCTGGTACATCAACAAGCCTTCATCATTAGCCAATACCGAACTTTCTACTCGAATGGTGCAATAGTCTGCATTTCTGCTACTGACGTTAATTAACTCGTTTGTCTCCGGGTTTAACGTTGCAATTACTCTCCCTGATAAATCTAAATTCTCTAACATGACTTTGTAATTTAATTGGTTTAATACTCTTTTATTAATAAATGAACGTTCGTTTCTCTTCTACAATATCAGCTCACAGGTTAGCTGTTTACCCCATCAGATAAGTATCAACTATACTTGATAAGTAAACGATAACTCTTGTCGCTTGAAGATTGGTAAGGGTTGCGTGAGGGTGTGGTAGTAACAATAATGAATTATCCTCCGCTGATATTTTTCGCAATATAATACATAGCCGGAGGGGTTTCCCTCTTAAAGATTAGTAGGGGGAGTGAACTGGGGGAGCATAAGTTCACTCAATATTCAGTCAATTTTTTTGTATAGAAAAAATTTTAGCCCAAAATATGGCTTAATATAAGGCTCGTGGTGAAGTAAACTGCGCATAACTACGGAAGCATCATTTCGGATATATTATAGGCTGTTGATGGCTCCATGTCGTTTTGATGATGGGTAAGGTAGGCAACTTCAACTCTTCATGCTATATAATTATAAATCTCAGCAATAATTTTACTCGCCTTACCCACATATAAAAATATCCCCATTTTATTCAAGTCTCATATATAGGGCTTCCATAAAATAGGGATAAATTCAAAGTTAAATATTCTGTCCACTTTTTAGCAAATTCATATATAGTAAAAATACTAAAATATGGACATTAAAAATATATCACCATCAGAACTCAGCCAACTCATAGTTAGTACTGCGCCCACCGGAATCATCTTGTTTCAATATACCTTTCTCGATTAAGTCTTTAATATCACGCAGTGCTGTATCTGGTGATGATTTAGTCATCTTAGCCCACTTGGATGTTTTTAACTTGCCTTCAAATCCATCAAGTAACCTATTCAACATCAGTCGTTGTCTTGCATTCAATGGTGTTTCTTTATGCTTATTCCAGAAGTTAGCTTTATCTAATACTTTCTGTAACGTTTCTTCTGTTGAAACCAACGAACGATATAAGCAGTTAATAAACCAATCTAACCATTCTGTTATATCTCCGCTACTATGCTGTACCCGTTTAAGTATTTCATAATACTTGTTCCTCTCCAATAGTATCTGACTTGACATGCTGTAGAAGCGTTGTGATGTGTCATCTGCACGGGCAAGCAACATATCTGATATGGCTCTTGCTATTCGTCCGTTGCCATCATCAAAGGGGTGTATGATAATAAACCAGAAGTGTGCAATAGCAGATTTCAATACAGGGTCTAATTGAACGTCACTATTGAACCAATCTAAGAACACATCCATTTCATCTTTTACTTGAAGTGCCGGAACTGCTTCATAGTGTATCTTCTCTTTACCCATTGCTCCGGATACAACTTGCATCTCTCCGGTTCGGTAACATCCTACATCTATTCTTTGCATACCACTTCTACCTGTCGGAAATAATGCAGCATGCCATCCGAACAATCTTTCTTCATCAAGTGGTTCTTTGTAGTTCTGAACTGCATCAAGCATCATCTCTACTACTCCTTCTACGTTTCTGTCTGAATAAACCATACCGACATATTCCATACCTAACCTTCTTGCAATAGAAGAGCGTACCTGTTCATAGTTGAGTTCTT
>JAJDGO010000055.1 GCA_030265685.1 Bacteroidales bacterium OttesenSCG-928-M11 | reverse complement strand
GACTTCGGGCCGACAAATCAGACCAGTATTTGGATTACGTTTATACGATTCATGAAAACGATTACTTGGTCGATTTTAAAATCATTCCTCACAACATGACGAATGTGTTCTCGAATACAACACAAACTCTAAATATACAGTGGGAACAAAAAGCTCGTCAACAAGAAAAAGGTCGTAGTTTCGAAGAACGCTATACTTATTTAGCTTATAAGTTCTTGGGTGATGACGTCGAAAAAATGAAAGAAAGCAAAAGCGAAGATAAAACCATTTCGACCAAATTAAAGTGGGTTGGTTTCAAAGGACAGTTTTTCTCTTCCGTAATAATTGCAAACGATAGCTTCGATGCAACTAAACTAAACTCGGTAAGGTATGAACGTGGCGATTATTTGAAAGACTATCGCATGGTTTCGAATATTGCTTTCAACCCGGCCAACGAAGAAGGAGTTGGTTTTACTTTCTTTTTCGGACCCAATAAATATTCTTTATTAAAAGATTACGATAAAACTCATTTCGCAGAGCAAGACTTACAACTCGAAAAGTTAGTTCCGCTGGGATGGTCGTGGCTTCGCCCGATCAATAAGTATGTTATCATCCCAATCTTTGATTGGCTTACCTCTTTCGGAATAGGACTTGGTTTGGCGATTTTACTTTTGACCATCATTATCAAAGGAGCTCTTTTCCCATTAACCTATAAGTCTTTCATGTCTTCTGCAAAGATGAGGGCACTTAAACCGCAAATTGATGAAATTACGGCTAAGTATCCGGGACAAGAACAAGCAATGCAAAGACAACAAAAAACAATGGAGCTATACAAACAAGTAGGCGTAAACCCAATGGCGGGTTGTTTGCCGCTATTGCTTCAAACTCCATTCCTGTTAGCTTTGTTTTGGTTCTTCCCAACCGCTATTGAATTGCGTCACGAAGCATTTCTTTGGGCGAAAGACCTTTCTACTTACGACGCAATTATTAGTTGGAGCGCAAATATTCCGGTTATTTCCACCATTCTCGGAAATCACATCAGTTTATTCTGCCTTCTTATGACTGTTGTGAATGTGGTATTCCAGAAATATAATATGGAAATGACATCGGGAGGACAACAACAAATGCCGGGAATGAAAATGATGATGTATTTAATGCCGGTAATGATGTTCTTTTTCTTAAATTCTTATCCTTCCGGATTGAACTACTACTATTTTATTTCAACATTGTTTACCATTATTCAAACTGTTCTTTTCCGCCTTTTTATTAATGAAGATAAACTCCTAAAGAAACTGGAGCAAAATAAAAAGAATGCAGCGAAGAAACCGACTAAAAAGAAATCAGGTTTCATGGCTCGTTTGGAAGAAGCTCAACGTCAGCAACAAGCTTTGTTGAAAGAACGTGAAAAGAATAACAAAAAAAGATAACAAATAATTTCGATACATTAAAGAAGCGTCTGACTTGAACGGACGCTTTCTTTTTGTCGAATAACGAAAATACAAATAACTCAGATATGAAACGAATTATACCTTTTATTATATTATACTTTATTCCGCTATTTATTTCGGCACAAAGTATTCCTTCTTTGGATACAAGTCGAGATAGTAAAGGACAGTTTAAAACTCATATCTCTTTAGGAGGATACTTTGACTCGGGGAATACGGAAAAAGAAACTTTTTCCCTCAAAGCCGGTGTTGCTAACGTTGACAGTATCAAGGAATTTTCTTTCGATACGAAATATTTATACGGAAAAACCAACCATGTTTTGAACCAACGGGAGTTTCAAGCCGGATTACAGTTCGACTACTTGCCCTTATCTGTCTTTTCTCCTTTTGCCCGTGTCGAATTTTATAACAATGAATTTAAGAAAATCGACTATCGTTTCTCAGGAATGGCGGGAGCAAAGTATAGATTTTATTCTTATCGTAAAGATAATCGAACACTTTCGGCTTATTCGATTAGTGCTGCGATTTTGATTGATTCCGAACACTATGTAAAACAGACCGCATTAGATAGTAAAGAGAAGGTAAGGTTGTCCATCCGTCCTCAATTCAAACAAATATTAACGAAGAATATTTACCTACAAGGTGTCCTGTTTTATAAACCGGACGTAAGCCATTGGGACGATTATTTGATTACGGGAAGCCTTAACTTGATCTTTTTAATAAATAAGCACCTATCTCTTAGTTGCTCTTACGACTACGATTATAATAGTAAACCGGCAACTTCGGACGTGAAAAAGACAGATACTCATTTGATGTTCAATCTTGGTATCTCTTTTTGAACAAACTTATTCGATTAGTCGAAAACCTTTCCTTATCCCATTTAAAAGTTATAGTATAACTTGACTCAAGTTTTACTATAACTTGGACGAAGTTTTACTACAACTTAGACAAAGTTCTACAAGAACTTTGGACGAAATGGTTTGATAGTTAGAAGCTTGTGTGTTAATTCATAAAGGATTAAATGTTTTTTTTCAACTATATATAGTATTCGTTAGAAATTTATTAACTTTGCCACATGGACATAGGAATAGAAGAGAAAAATAAATATAAATCAATATTTAAGAAAAGCTTAGATGATCTTTCCTGTAAACTAGAAAAGTATATTTCTACAGAGAATGGAGATTGGTCAATAAAAGGATTTATTGATGTTTATAAAAATATATATACCATTTCATCTGATACTAAAATTATTTCTAAAATTCTTGAGATCCATATTTTCCCTCAGATACTGCAATTTGCCGAAGATAATGGTTATAAGATAATTTTGGCTGAACACCAAAATTACTATCCGGATCTAACTTTTATTAATAAAGAAAATGAAAAGGTTAAGTTTGCTGTTGACTTAAAAACTACTTATCGTAAAAAAAATGGCATTGCGAGTTTTACATTAGGCAGTCATGGAAGCTACTTCAAAGAACGTGATAAAAAAAAGAATATCCAATTTCCTTATAATGAATATTTAGGACATTATTGTTTGGGTATTATATACACAAGAGCCGATTTGAGTGAAGATGTACTTGGATCTGAGATTTATCAAGTGAAAGAACTTCAAGAAGAATACGAAATCTCTTCGAAAAAAGTAAACGAAAGGGAGGTTACAACAGTTCAAAATTTAAAATCAATCACGTCCGTCATAAAAGATTTTGATTTCTTTGTTGCAGAGAAATGGAAAATTGCGAGTGATAAGCAAGGTTCTGGTAATACTGCAAATATAGGAGCTGCACTTAATTTGAATGATTTAAGAAATGAAAGCGGAATATTCAGTCAACTTGGCGAAGAATGGTTCGATGAATATTGGATGAATTACGGGATTGCAACCATGATAAAAGATGGGAAAACCGTAAAGATTACGAATATAAAGGATTTCTTAGAATTTAAAGGACGTACTGAGCTGTGGAATAAAATTGTTTCAAAAAGGTATTAGCCATGAAAACAATCATTCCGCCAATAAAAAGTCAAGGTATAAAAACAAAGCTTGTCCCTTGGATAATGAACATAGCTCCTAAAGTTAGTGGACGTTGGATAGAACCTTTCTTGGGCACCGGAGTAGTCGCATTTAATGCAAGATACCAACAAGCTATTTTGGGTGATACAAACCCTCATATAATTAAATTTTATAAAGGAGTACAAGACGGAACCATTAATGTTCCCTTAATGAAGCAATACCTGCAAAAAGAAGGAAAACTATTGAGTAAAGCCGAAAATGATGGGTACGAACATTACCTAAAAGTTCGATCAAGATTCAATAGTGGAGAGTTTTCTTCTTATGATTTTATTTTCCTTTCTCGTGCTGGATTTAATGGAATGATGCGATTCGGAAGCAAGGGTAATTGGAATATTCCTTTTTGTAAGAAACCTAATCGTTTTGCGCAAGCTTATGTTACAAAAATACTCAATCAACTTTCATCAGTTTCTCAAGTAATTCAGGCCGAACCGGATTGGACCTTTCACAATAGATCTTTCTCCGAAATAATTCCTTTAGCAACAGAAAACGATATTATTTATTGTGATCCACCATATTATGGTCGTCATGTGGATTATTATAATGGTTGGACGGAAAAAGATGAGGAACTTCTTTTCCATTTACTAAGTGAAACAAAAGCAAAGTTCATTCTTTCTACTTGGCATCACAATGATTGGCGTGAAAATGAAATGATTGGCAAGTTTTGGAAAAAGTTTAATATTATCACAAAAGATCATTTCTATCACAATGGAGGACGTGTGGAAAATAGAAAATCAGTAGTCGAAGCGTTAGTTTGTAATTTCGAAACAACTGGTATTACAACACATAATCATGGATTGAAAGAAAAAGAAAATATAAAGCAACTTGAGTTCCAGTGGCAAGAGGTATTTTCCCATTGTTGATAATAAGTTGTAAAAAAAATAAGAGAAGCTTGTATATAGGTCAAATATTTCGTTTGCCTATTTTATATTCCTTTATTTCATCTATGAGAATTATACAGTAGAATGAAACCAAATGATTCTAATCGCCAAACACTTATTCTATTTTTCTCAACTTTTCTTATATTTGCGAAGAAACAAATGAAAAACATTAAATAACTATCCACATGAAACATTTTATTGACGAAGATTTCTTATTACAAACCGAAACGGCTAAAATACTTTATCACGAACATGCAAAGAAACTACCGATCATAGATTATCATTGTCACCTAAATCCTCAAATAATTGCAGATAATCGGCGCTTCGAAAATTTAAGTCAGATTTGGCTCGAAGGCGATCATTACAAGTGGCGTGCAATGCGAACAAATAAAGTTGATGAGAAATATATTACAGGAAAGGAAACTTCCGACTGGGATAAATTCAAAAAATGGGCGGAAACGGTTCCATATACAATGCGAAATCCGCTTTATCATTGGACACATTTAGAATTAAAAACGGCTTTTGGAGTGACAAAATTGTTAAACTCGGATACAGCCGAAGAGATATATCATCAATGTTCGGCTCTTTTGCAGTTGCCGGAGTTTAGTGCTCGGGGAATAATTAAGCATTATAATGTAGAAGTTGTTTGTACTACCGATGATCCGATTGATTCTTTGGAGTCGCATTTGGCTTTGAAAAACGAACAGTTCGAGGTTATGGTTTTGCCTACTTGGCGTCCCGACAAGGCGATGGCAGTAGAAAATCCGCAAGTATATCGTCAATATATTGATAAGTTATCAGAAGTTTCGGGAATTACAATTAGAACATTCACCGATTTGCTTGATGCTTTGAAAAATCGGCACGACTTTTTTGCTTCGGTTGGTTGTAAACTTTCCGATCATGGTTTGGAAGAATTTTATGCCGAAGATTATACACAGGCAGAAATAAACAATATCTTTACCCGGGTTTACGAAGGAACGCTCTTGCCTGAAAAAGATATTCGTAAATTTAAGTCTTGTATGTTGATAGAGTTTGCTAAAATGGATTGGGAAAAAGGCTGGACTCAGCAATTTCATTACGGTGCTCTTCGCAACAATAACACACAGATGTTTGATAAGATAGGGCCTGATACCGGATTTGACTCAATAGGGGATTGGAATACAGCGCTGGCTTTGTCGAAATTCCTTAATACTTTGTCGAAAGAAAACAAACTGACGAAAACGATTCTTTATAATCTTAATCCGAAAGACAACGAAATGTTGGCAACAATGATTGGCAATTTTCAAGATGGAACAGTGGCCGGAAAAATTCAATTTGGTTCGGGCTGGTGGTTTCTTGATCAAAAAATGGGAATAGAAGCACAGTTGAACGCTCTTTCTTCACAAGGTTTGTTGAGTCGTTTTGTGGGAATGTTGACAGATTCCCGGAGTTTTCTTTCTTATCCTCGTCACGAGTATTTTCGTCGTATCCTTTGCAATGTAATAGGAAATGATATTGAACAAGGATTACTTCCGGCTTCCGAATTGTCTTTTCTTGGGAAAATGGTAGAAGATATTTCTTATTACAATGCCAAACATTATTTTGGATTTTAGAAACGATTCAGATTTTATACTTCGTATTTAAACGGGTTTCGGGTATTATAACGTAATCGATACGGTGCTTCCTTGTTCCGGTTTAGAAGTAATAGTAATATTTCCGCCATGTAGATTGATAATTTGTCGGCAAATACTCAGCCCGATACCCGATCCTGTTGATTTAGTTGTAAAGAAAGGTACAAATATTTTATCGAGAACGTCGGGTAAGATACCTTGTCCGTTGTCGATTATTTGAATCAAAGTTCGCCGATAATGATCTTTTGATACAATAACTTGTACTTTGACCGGGATGTCGGGGCTTGAAGATTCATGGGCGTTTTTTATAAGGTTGATCATTACTTGTTCAATTTGTGCACGATCGGCATTAATCGTCCAATCTTCTTTTACAATCGTATAAGAAAAAAACAAGTCGTCGGCCTTCAATAAGTTGCTTATATCTTCTAAAAGCTCTTTTATAGGGAATGTGGTTTTAGAAGGAGGTGGTATTTTTGTTAGTTTCTGATAATTATTTACG